>NZ_RCSQ01000164.1:0-25666 GCF_004103255.1 Pseudoalteromonas sp. PS5 | reverse complement strand
AATAAGAAATTTTTAACGCGGTTAGCGTCAGATTTACTCCGTCAGATTGAACAAGTATTAAGTCAAATTGGTATTAGTGATTGCTCACAATATACCTAGGCTACATTTTGCTGCGCTTTCCTTTTAGGTAAGCATCTCTAAAGTCGACAAAGTGGGCAGTTAATTTATCAGCGGCATCTTGCTCACCACACTCAGCAAACAATACGCAAGCCACTTCTGCCGTTCCAAGCTGGTGCTCATGTGGTGCCACCCGAAGCTTATAATCTGAAAGCTTATCCGGTGCGATTGACAGCACAGGCAGGTTATCCAAGTAAGGGCTTTTTCGAAACATTTTTTTCGCTTCTCGCCATGTTCCGTCCAAAAAGATAAACAATGGTTTTTTATCGGCTGTACGATGTATTTGCGTGATCACCCGCTCAGGCTTTACCCCTTGTTCAGGAAAAACGACTATCGGCGCATATTGTGGATCTGCAAGTAGCGCCAATAAACCTTCATCAGGTTCTGTTCTGTCCCAACGAAACGCATAATTATCAGGAATAACATCAGCAATGAGACGCCCGGTATTGGACGGTTTAAAGCTTTCGTTGTGATACATCAACAAGCATACTGCACAGTTTGCTTCAGCAACTTGTACTTTATCGCAAATACACAAAGTGGACGCTAATAAGCAACATTCACAACGCGCTAATTTGGAGCCTCTGGCTTTATACTCTCGTCGTGCAGCAGCAATTTGTTGCTGTCTAAGTGCTAATACTGAATTGTTCACTCTGTTCCCCATCAAAAAATGCCGGCGTATTTTAGTCAAGCGTTACGCCTGCGTCTACGCAAACTTAATCACTACCTTTACTCAGGATGTAAGCTCTTGTACGCTAAAGTTTTATTGGGAGTATAAATAGATGCAAGTAAAGGATTCAAAAAGGTTACATTACCGTTTGCTCACCGCAGCAGACGCCCAACTACTCGCCGACCTTGATAGCGACCCTGAGGTGATGAAGTTTATTACAGGTGGCAAAACAAATTCACTGGAAGAGGTGAAAACGGTCTATATTCCACGCTTAAGTACATTCACCGAAGAGTCTAAAGGATGGGGACTTTGGGGCTGTTTTGAGTTGCCAGATAAACACTTTCTCGGCTGGATACTAGTCCGCCCTGCTCATTTTTTTAGCGAACAAAGAAATGATCGAGATTTAGAACTTGGCTGGCGATTTAAACAGATATCATGGGGAAAAGGACTTGCAACCGAAGCGGCGCAACAAGTCATGTCTGAATTAGTCAGTGCAAACCCTGATGTTACGCACTTTAGTGCGATTGCTGATGAAGGCAACACAGGCTCTATCAATATAATGAAAAAGCTCGGGATGAGCTTTGTCAAAAAAGGGCTACACACTGACATTTTAGGCGATATGGAAGTCGTATATTACGAAAAGCCAGTATCGGAATAATGCGCTTTGAGAGTGTTCCCCATTCACTGTTCGGTGCGCGATACAGTTAACAGTACCTGCGTACAAGCTTTTATCTTACTGAAGAAAGACTGGATCAAGTGGTATGGTTTAACCACGAGTGAATAGCAGGCAAAACAAATCGCGAGAAAGGGATTAAATCCCTTTTCGGCGTAGCGGTTCAGCATACATGCTCACCACAAACTGTTTCAGTTCATCAGGAACAGTTTCAAGCTTTGACATAAAATCAGCTCTATCCTCAGCGCTTACTTTCGTGTCATCCCCTGCTGCCAAGTGATTAGTTGAATGTAAGTGATAAAGCTCTAAGATTTGTTTATCAATAACTTGGGCTAGTTCGTCAGGATTCTCCACATCGCAAGTAATTGGCGCACCAAAGGCAACATGCACATGGCCTTTGTCTGCGCTAAAGCCGTCAACAATACTGGCAATATCTTCCCCTTGCGCCTTTACATACTGGCCAAACTGCTGCTTATGATACAACTCTTTTGCTTTGGCTACTGCACATGGTTCATATTGATATGAAATCGCAACCGGTACAATTTTTAGCTGCTTAATATACTCAGAAAAGTCTACTTTTAGCTTTCTGCCGTTCAACTGCAGCATCTTTAGTAAAGCGGGATCCGTTTGATCGATGCCATCTTTAGCTCGTCCTTCTTTTTGGGCAATCCAAATAGAGTTTCCTTCGCTAAGCGAGTCAAAAATATAGGCAGAGAGCTGGGTTAACGCCTTTAGCATTTCTTTGGGCGCTTTTGCAGAGCGTTTCACGATAAAGCTTTTGTTAAGACGCATCAGCTCCGTGATGTAAGGTACTTGCAACAGGTTATCCCCAATCGCGATTCGAACAGTACGCATATGCTGTTGATGCAATCCCCAGTTTACCAAAGCTGGATCCAGGACAATATCACGGTGATTTGAAATAAATAAATAAGAGGTATGCGAGTCAAGCGACTCAAGACCTGAATATGTGACTTGAGACGTCGTTTTGTTGATTAAAATCTGTAAATAGTACGCAACTTCATTTTGTACCTGCTCGATACTGCAAAAGTTTCCCCACTTATTTTTAAGCTTCATTCTGACTAGGGGTCGGGCAACTACTGGCCAGGCACTTAACCATGCCGGCAAGTTATATTTAGCGATAACATCGATAAACTGGTCATCTCCCAATAAACGTGCCAAGGCAGGTACAACTTCATCATCATTATACGGTCTTATGTCAGCGTATTTATCCACTCTACTTCTCAAACTCTCGGATTAAAGCATACTTTGGCGCATTCTATCGTGTCAGATAAACAGACGCTAAGCATTTCATGTCTGACCACCAGAGTAATACATCTTGCTGGAACATAAAATGCCTAAGCGTAATTTAGCAGTGCTGGATAACGATTACTTTAAAGTCAGCACTACACACTCTCTGCTCTAAATACTTCTCTCAGCTTAAGTATCGCCAGTCTCAGTAGTAATGCGGCAAGTAATATTCCTATGGATACGCTAAGCCAGTGAGGCAGAATTTCATGCTCTTCACCAATCATCGGAGTGACCACAAAGCCATAGGTAGCAACGAGGTGATCGGTCAGGAAGCCAAAGATAAGCGCAACCCCAATCACACCGACCAAATAAGCAAATACGGCTCTACGCCCAAGCTCTTTACCTACAACACCTATAGTAGCAATATTGGTGGCAGGGCCTGCCAACATGAATACCAATACCGCCCCCGGAGACACTCCAGCCATTAATAAACCTGCTGCAATTGGCGTTGAAGCGGTAGCACAAATATACATTGGAATACTGATCAAAATAACCACCAGCATCGCTAAAATACCATCGCCCCATTGAGATAAAAATGACTCAGGTACAAATGTTTGCACTAACGCGGCAAAAAATAAGCCTATCAATAACCACACCGCGGTATCAGATAATAACTTATTACAGCTAAACTTTATTGCTTCAATTATTTTTGCCGTAATCGCTGACTGCGCTTCTGTTGGCTGTGAGCTACAACAACTGGTTTCAGAAGGGTTGGGATCACAACAATTTGACGCCGATGAAGCCTTACTCTGGCAACTACTATTACTACTTCCAGCGGCTACTAGCTTTGGCTCTGTTGTTGTACAGCAGCTTGGGCTGGTTACCGGCTTAGTATCGCAACAAGACTTGGTTACCTGCGGTTTTGGCTCCGATGGGGCTGAGGCGCTACAACAACTGCTAGTTTTAGGAGACGTGTTTGACACTTTTTCCGTCGTTGATTTTTTATCTTCATCTTTTTCCTTTCCAACCAATAAACCCGCTGCAATCGCACTAGTAACCGCAGCAATAGGTCTTATCACTGCCATAAAAGGCCCAAGCAGCACATAGGAAACAGAGATTGAGTCGACGCCGGTTTCGGGCGTTGAAACTAAAAAAGCTGTCGTCGCACTTTTCGACCCTCCAGCTCTTCTAAGCCCAACCGCTGCGGGTATAACACCGCAAGAACATAATGGCATTGGCGCACCAATTAAGGCAGCTTTAATTGTCGTCCAAAATCCTTCCTGACCTAAGTGCTTTTGCAGTAAGTCTTTTGGAATAAAAACGTTGAGTAAGCCCGCTAACACTAAACCTAGTAACAACCATGGCGCTGATACTAAAAATAGCTGCCAAAAATTCAATATCAGTTCATTCATCGATAGCCTCCAAGGCGGTTAAAATTGAGCAGCTCACTGCTGCTTCCTCACCACCACAGCATTGTTCTGCCAGTGTTGACAAGGATTGTTCAAACTTTTGTAACTCTGCTATGCGCGCTCTGACTAAATCACGCTTAGTGAGCGTCAGCGTTTTTACTTCTTCACAGCTGTGCTGATGCTTTTCAAATTTAATTTTTAACAGATCTTGCACTTCTTTGAGGCTAAATCCCACTTTTTTAGCACGAAGAATAAAACGCATCTGTTTTTCACTTTGCTCATCAAACAAGCGATACCCTCCTTCACTCCTTGCGCAAGGGTGAAGCAGATCATTTGCTTCGTAATATCTTAACGTGTCCGTCGATACGTTAAGCCGATTTGCCAGCTCACCAATCTTTATCACTTTACACTCCTCAGTCCCGAAGATTATCCTAGCCGATATGATAAGTATAAACCTTAGAGTTAACTCCAAAGTCAAGTAAAGGATAAAAATAATGCAAATAGTGGTTTTAGACGCTAAAACTCTTGCCAATACCGACCTTACACCTATTGCTAAATTAGGCACACTCACATCTTATGATATGACCGCCTACGAAGACATCTTGTCTCGATGTGAAAACGCAGAAGTCATAATTACCAATAAAGTCAAACTTGATGCGAAGCTCATTGCGTCTTTACCGAAATTAAAGCTGATTTGTGTCGCAGCCACCGGGGTTAATAATATCGAGTTAGAAGCAGCTAAGGCACATCATGTTGCGGTGGCAAATGTAGCTGGTTACTCAACCCCCTCTGTTGTTCAGCATACTTTTACTATGTTAGGTAATTTGATGACAAATATTCATCGTTACCAACAAGATTGCCAAGCTGGACGCTGGCAGCAAAGCCCTATGTTTTGCCGTTTAGATTACGACATTAGCGAAATCGCAGGAAAGCATTTTGTCATTATAGGGCATGGCGCTTTGGGTGAAGCGGTTGCAAATGTTGCCAAAGCATTTGGTGCAAAGGTGATCATTGCTGAGCGTAAAGGCGCCACTCAAGTTAGAAATGGCCGAATGGCTTTTACTGAGGCACTACGTATTGCTGATATTGTGTCTATCCATTGCCCCCTGACAGCAGAAACTGAAAACTTGATTGATGACGCTGAGTTTGCAGCACTTCAAGGTCATGCTTTTATAATAAATACAGCAAGAGGTGGGATAGTAAACGAGCAAGCTCTTGTTAATGCACTTAATAATAATCAAATTGCAGGAGCTGCGGTGGACGTGTTAACACATGAACCTGCTCGCACAGATAATCCATTGGTGAACTATCAAGGCGATAATTTGCTACTCACCCCTCATATTGCATGGGCAAGTAAAGAGGCTATTGCACGCTTGGTAAATGAGATCGCACTCAATATTAACGCATTCGCCTCCGGCACAGACAGAAATAGAGTGGTCTAGTTACTTGAACAATGATGAATATCACTAAATTTTGGTAAAAATGTAACCCCCAGGTTGGACATAAAAAAGCAAGTTATTGATATTATTAAACATTACAAGTTGGCAAAAAGTTTGCTTTGATAAGGTACAAAAAAGTGAAAAGCTGTTTACAATAAAAAACAGCAATAAAGAGCAAAAAGGAAAGAATAATGAAAAAATTAATGTTAGTAGCAGCACTAAGCTCGACTCTGTTATCAGGTTGTATTGTTGCAGTATCGGATGGTGAAGTTGAGCACGGCTGGGCATCTAAATACAATTCGAATTGGGAACAAAAGCAGCGTGAAAACCGTGAAAAGATAGCGGATTTTAAAATGGGCACCGATTACGCAACGGTAAAAGAAGCGCTGTCTACTCCTGACTTCAGTGAACTCGTGGCAAAAGATGGTGATAATTATCAAGTGCTTTACTATGCTACAAACAGCAAGCATTCAGATGGAAAAATAACCAAAGATGAATGTACTGCGCTAGTATTCAAAAATAATCAGCTTATCGGCTTTGGTGATAGCGCACTTAAACAAATTCTGTAACGTGTATACACACCAAGGATGGTGTAATTAAGACAAGCTACAAAGCAACTACACAACCTATTGCGTGCCCATTCTTTATCTAAGCTCGAAACCATGCTGAGCTATAGCTTTTATAAAAAACGTATTATATCTGTTTGATAAATATTGTACTCTGTTGCTTTTGCGCTTCTGCCAGCGCGCTATCAGCATTTTTTATCAATTCGTTGAGCTCTAGGGTTTTATGTTGCTCAATATGGACAGCCCCGATACTGACACTAACATGTGCACAAATGGGAGAAGCGATATGTGGTATTTTTAACGCATTAACTGCATCATGAAGTGACTGTGCAATTGATGTTACAGTATCAATATCATGCTGTGCCGATACTAAAGCAAAGCGAGTACCATCGAAGCGACCTATAAATACACTGTAGCGTGCGGCCGTTTCTTCTAGCGCTTTAGCCACCTTAAACAAACAAGTATCACCATGCATATAACCATAATGCTCGTTAAACGTTTTAAAGAAATCGAGTTCAACCAGCATGATAGAAAAACAGCCCTGTGCAGCCTCACTTCCGGTTAATAACGCTCGCATTTGTTCATCTAAACGTCTACGATTTGGTAATTCCGTCAATCCATCCAATGAAACCAGCTTTTCTAGTAAGTCATTCTTTTTCTTAATTGCCAGATGATTTTTGAGTCTTGTTTTTACTATCAGAGGGTTAAAAGGCTTTGTAATATAGTCTACGGCGCCTAATTCGAGTCCCCTCGCTTCGTCTTTAAAACTCACGCTACCCGATATGACTATCACCGGGATCCCATAAGTGCTCGCGTCTTTTTTTAGCTTCTCCAAAATGGTAAAACCAGATCCATTGCCCATAGCAACATCTAAAATAATCAGATCGGTACGATTCGCTTTTACCTCATCGATGCAAAACGCATGATCTTCACAGTGAAAAAGTGTGTGATCCTCACTCAGGATGTTGGTTAATACCATTTTGTTTATCGGGTCGTCATCAATTATAAAAATATGCTCAGCTTGCTGCATCCCTTAGTACTACCTTCTTTGCTCAATAAAGCATATGACTTGAGATAGTGCGGTGGTAAGTTTATCCAAGTCTGTGCGATTTGTTATAGTTGTAATTTTTTTACTTTGCGTTTCAAGGTCTTTGGCCACTTTAGCAAGCCGCTTAAACCCTAATCCCGCAGCCGCCCCTTTGATGCCATGTGCAAGTTCAAATAAAGCTGCCCCCTGTTCAAGTTGGCTGACCTGTTCTAGGTAATCATGACAAAGTTTAGCAAATTTATCTAACATTGTTTGCAAAAACGTTTCATTTTGCATCATCTGTGACAAGGCAAACTCATAATCAAAAAATGCCTCTGTAGTAAACTCTGACTTAACAATATTACTTGCAAGCGTTTTACAAGCTTGAGCGCTACTAATGGGTTTTACCAAATAGTCATTCATACCGACTTTAGCAGCCTTCGCACGCTCTTCTTTACTTGCATTTGCAGTCAACGCGATAATCGGAAGCTCAGCTGCTGAGCATATCTTTCTTATTTGTTGAGTGGCTTGATAACCATCAACCTTGGGCATATGAATATCCATCAAAATGGCATCAGGACTTAAGGTTTGTACTATTTCCTGAATTCTCTCAGCACTTTGAAGTGCAACTGTCGATATGCCATTCTTTTTCAACATATTTTCAGTAATATCCAGATTCAGACTGTTATCATCTACCACCAAACACAGCGCGCCAGCTACTTGCACACAACCACTATCCACGGTTTGCGTCATGTGAGCAAACTCCGCAAGCCAAGTATATGCAGATTGATAGAACACATGTTGATTCAGGGCGATATGGTTATTTTGCTCTGTTAGTTGCTCGTCACAATGTAATATAACGGCCTTAGTACTCGCTAAAACACCTGCAGGTAAATTGGCACAGTGTGGAGGCACAACCACGATGGACTGCTCCAAATCTTCAGCACTTTGCGATACTTGATCTAACAATATAGGGGTTGCCAGTCCCGCGAGGTAACTCGGCAATTGCTCCTGTGTGTCAACAAGACAGTAAACGGCCTTATGGCTCTCGACAATGGGGCAAGCTCCTTTATCCACAACCAATTCAAAAAAGAAGCAACTACCTTGGTTGGGCGTCGAGTCAACGGTAATATTTCCTCCCAGTAATGCCACTTCTTGTTTTACGATCGCAAGTCCAAGACCAATCCCTTCATGTCGTCGAGTGAAGCTCTCGTCCCCTTGAGTAAAGGCGTCAAAGAGATGTTCCACTTGTTGTGCTTTAATCCCAACACCAGTATCCCACACTGCAAACTTTATTGTTTGCTTAGCCGTTGTATCCGCTGTGACATCAACTTTTAAGCCAATTTGGCCTTGATTGGTGTACTTAACTGCATTACTTAATAAGTTAACTAATATTTGTTTGATCTTGTCTTCATCGCTATACAGATAGGGCCAAACTAAGGCGTCAATTTGCAACTCAAATGATAAGCCTTTTTGCATACACAAAGGCTTTATCAACGACTCTATGGCCGTAAATGCCTGACAAGCTTGAAAGGTCTCGTACTGGATAGTGCCTTGGTGACTCTCTACTTTTGCAAATTCCAAAATGCTATTGAGCATTGCCAATAGTTCGTTTGCAGCACCAGAAAGCTGTTGCAATTTTTTACTTTGCAGTCGTGTTAGCGACTCACTATTTATCATGTCCGCAAGACCTAAAATAGCATTGATTGGCGTTCTAATTTCATGGCTAATATTTGCGATAAAGCGGCTTTTAGCAAGTGTTGCACGTTCAGCGTCCTGCTTAGCAAGCAGCAGGCCTGTAATATTTTGAATATGAATAACATAGTATTTTGGGCGTTTATCCTTATCCCAAACCAAAGAGATGCTAAGTTGAAGCCACCTGTGCTTACCTGCCTGCGAAACCGTGTGTTCTACTACTTTTTTTTGCTGCTTTAATAACCCAGCTAACACACTTTGAAGCGACTGCCAGTTTTGTTCATCAAACAACCGCTCCAGCTGCTTTTCTCCGGTGTTTTTATCTAAGGATAAAAAGCGCTTTGCAGCTTTGTTCATTTCCAGTATTTTGCCATCTATTGCTGATAAAATAACCCCATTGGGGGCAAACTCAGTTGCCGCTCTAAAGTTTTCTTCAGAATCTCTTAAAGCGTTGTAAGCTTCTTGAGCTGCTGTAATATCACGTGCAACGCCCAAGCACCCAATCAACTTTCCAGTGTCCGATTTAAGTGGTGTGATAGTTAAAAAGTAGGTATTTTTACCCAATACAAAGTTGGTAGACACTTGTTCTTGTGAGTGTTCCATTAATGCCTCTTGCTCAAGTAAAATAGTGAGGCCGGAGGTAATTTCTCGTTGAGTTTTCGCCACCAATAAAGACTTATCCACCCCCATAAACTCCTCAAACGCTCGGTTACAGCCAATGAAAGAGCCATCAATATTTTTGAAGTAAATGATGTCTGGTACCGAGTCTAATACGGCATTTAATAATGCAGCTTGGCGTTCCTTAGCTTCAAAACTCTGCTTTAGTGCTTGCTGCTTACGCTTTATTTCGTCATCAAGTTCTTGGTTATGCTGCTTTAGCGTATGCATTAAGCGCGATTTTTGCTCTACGACTTGTTTGATTTGAGCAAACCATGGTTGCCATTCTGAGGGAATAGGATAATTTAACGTTGTTTCAGGTGAGTGTTCCTGTAACGAGAGATAGTTGACAAAGTGCGTTAATGGCCGCACAAAAATCTGCCGACTAAGCCACACAATGGTGGTAAACGTAAATAATATAAAAAAGAGCAATAGCGCAAGCTCTAGCAATATTTCTCGTTGCAGGGGCGCGGCAAATTGTGCATAGCTTTCATGATAATTTAAGCTAATAGGTTCTTTAGCTGGCTCTGCAATAAAGTGTAATCCGTACTGCCAAGGCGCAGCAGACTTTGCAAGCCCGGCATGCTCATAGTCAAAACGCTCCCCCGCAATGATTTCATTACTTTGGTTTTTAAACTCCATGGTTCCATCCAAAGAGCCTATGTTTTGCAGCCAACGATCAATAATATGACTATCGTAAATCATTAAAATATGGGTATTGTCGACCGTCGAGAGCTTTTTACCAAGAGCGAACATTTGCCTATCAAAAAATTTAACTGGAGAGCCAACGACAATATTACCAAGGCTAAAGTCGGGCTGAAATTTACCGCGCACTAGCTGAGTAATAAAGTGGCTGCTCGTGGCCTCCCTACGTTTAATAAAGGCAAAGCCATCATCTTCGATATAAGCAACTGCATATAGCCCACCTTGCAGTGCCAAAGCTGCATCAAAAGCGGTATTAAGTGACAACACGGTCTGCCAACGCTTAGTTGCAAATAAGGCCTCGTTTACCTGCCCTCTGCCAACAATTTCGCCGCCGCTATTTGGCAGTGCATGATAATAATGCTCAGGGTGCTGTTCTATGTCTTCCAACCATTCTGGTGGTTTCTGAAAAGAGATTGGCTGCGCGAGATTAACTGCAATACTGTCTAACACAACATGTGCAGCATAAAACTCTTGTTTGAGCTGTTGAGAAACGTATTCATACTGACCAAAACGCACTTTATATTGGCGTTCGAGTTTAATTTGATACAGGTGGTAAGCTAAAATGAGTACCAACAAGATAGGAATAACCACTGCAACTAAAATTCCCTTTCGATAGCTTCTTAGTGGTAAAAATTCTTTAGTTGCATCCATTTACTGGCTCATTCCCGTTTGCACACATACGTATTCAAAAGAGTAACGAGCCAGCCGATTCAAGGCAAGTTATAAATTTTCTTCCGCAAAACTGGCTAAGCGACTCCTTACAACGCCATTTAAATTGATGGTAGCACTGCCTTCAAAGTCTTTAAATCGCTCCACAATATAAGTCAATCCAGATGTAACTGGGGTTAGATAATTACTGTCTATCTGTGCCAAGTTGCCGGTACAAATAAGCTTAGTGCCCTCGCCACAGCGAGTAATAATGGTTTTTAATTGCGAGGCGGTTAAGTTTTGGCTCTCATCCAAAATAACAACCGCATTTTGAATACTGCGGCCACGCATAAAGTTCACCGACTTAAATTGGATATTTGCTTTCTCCATGATGTAGTTTCGACTCGTGACAGGGCTCTCATCATGTTTATGAAGCACCTCTAAAGTATCGGTGATGGCTGCAAGCCAAGGCGCCATTTTTTCTTCCTCGGTGCCGGGTAAAAATCCGATACTCTCTGCGATTTCAGGTGTGTTACGCGTCACAATGACTTTGTCGTAAATACCTTTTTCAATAATCATCTCTAGTGCGCTCGCAAGCGCTAGTAATGTCTTACCGCAACCCGCAGGCCCTGTTAGTATCACCAGTTCAATATCAGTATCAAGTAACGCATCCAATGCCATACCTTGGTTTATATTCTTTGGTTTTACCCCCCATGCTTGACGGTGCATAAGGCGCTCAACACCAAGGTCTTTTAATCTGATGTGCTCATCATCATACCCCACCACTCGCGCTGCAAAATGATTTGTATCATCAATAAGATACTCGTTGCAAAACACATCAGGCACCAATGATTTTGGTACCTCATGGATAGTGTAACGGCCATTTTGCTGCGTTTGACACTCCCCAACATCTTGCCAAAAATCGCCATCAACCTTTTTAAACCCACTGGTAAGTAATGCAATATCATCTATCAGCTGATCAGTGCGATAGTCTTCTACATATTTAAGCCCAGCCCCCTTCGCTTTTAGCCGCATGTTAATGTCTTTGGTAACCAATAAGACTTTTTTGTCACTATATTGCGTTTGTAAATGTACCGCACAGTTGATGATCCTATGGTCATTTTCATTACCAGGTAACCCTGATATAGAGTCAGGAAATAAATGATCATTAACAATTATCAACTTTCCAGAACTTGGCGTTCTGTGGTTTTCAAGTTTTAATGTTGGTAGCGCTACCCCCTCTAGCATTTGCTCTGGCGTTGCATCGCGCAGTACATCATCTAATCCGCGAATTGCAACTCTCGCATCTCTACTTACATCACTCTTTCTATCTTTGATGTGGTCAAGTTCTTCTAAAACTGTCATGGGAACGACAACGTCATGCTCTTGGAAAGAAAGGTAAGCGAGTGGTTCGTGGAGAAGTACGTTGGTGTCTAGTACGTATACTTTATGGTCTTTATCTTGTTTTACCATAGCGCATTCCTGTTGTTTACAGATTATTATGCTATACCCAATACACGGTGAGTGTGACAAATTATGCTTTGGGTATAGGTCAAGTTTAGTCTATTTGTCATAAAAGTCGCTTTTATGACAAAAGAAAATACAACTTGCGTTTTGTTAAAAAACAACTAGTTGGCTAATGGCATGCCAATTTCGTCCAGCTCCTTGTCAAGCTTGATTTGTAAAGCAGTGTACTGACTTTCATATTGAACAAATGGGCGTGAATAGGTAACATAGCCGCCTTTTTTCTGCATAGACGAGATAACCATGAATTTTTCCTTAGGTCAGCGCTGGATCAGCGATACGGAATCAGATTTAGGATTGGGCACGATAGTGGCACTTGAGGGGCGTCAAGTGACTATTTTATTTCCTGCTAGCGGAGAAAACCGTGTTTACTCAGTACAGGAAGCACCTGTAACTCGAGTGGTATTCAACCCAGGCGATGTGATCCGCCATGTTGAAGAGTGGGAACTGCGTGTTGACAGCGTGGAAGAGCAAAATGGACTATTTTGCTATCATGGTACTCGAGTTGACAATGAAGAAGAGACTTCATTTAAAGAGACCTTTCTTGATCACTTCCTTAAATTCAATAAACCTCAAGACCGTCTATTCGCAGGCCAGATCGATCGTTTTGACCGTTATACGCTACGTTATCAAACTTGGCAGCATCAGTTTGATAAAGAACAGTCTCATCTCAAAGGGTTGATAGGTCAGCGTGCAAGCCTTATTCCGCACCAGCTTTACATTGCCGATGAAGTCGGTAAGCGTTTTGCACCTCGCGTACTTCTGTCTGATGAAGTAGGCCTAGGTAAAACCATTGAAGCAGGTATGATTTTACACCAGCAAATCTTATCTGGCCGTGCCAACCGTGTGTTGATTGTAGTTCCTGAAAACTTGCAACATCAATGGTTAGTCGAGATGCTACGCCGCTTTAACCTGCACTTTTCTATTTTTGACGAAGAGCGTTGTAGTGAAGCGTATGCAGATGCACCGAATGTATTCGAAACAGAACAACTGGTACTGGTTAGTCTAGAATTTATTACCAAAAAGCGCCGCTGGTTTGAGCAAGCTACACTCGCCGATTGGGATCTACTGATTGTCGATGAAGCGCACCACCTGACAGTCACTAAGGAAAAGCCAAGCACTGAGTATCAACGTATTGCAGAACTTGCTCAAGACATTCCTGGATTGATCTTGCTAACTGCAACACCAGATCAGCTTGGCCACCGCAGTCACTTTGCGCGTTTGCAGCTACTAGACCCTGACCGTTTCTATGATTACGACGTGTTTGTAGAAGAGGAAAGCCACTATAAAGAAGTTGCAGAAGCCGCGAACAACTTACTGCAAGATAAAAAGCTAGATGCAAAAGAAGAGCAAACACTTTGTACATTGCTAAAAGAAACCGATATTTCAGAGCTGCTAGCAAAGGCACAAAATGGCGATAGCGACGCCAAAGCTGAAATCTTGTCTATGCTATTAGACCGCCATGGAACTGGCCGTATTCTATTTAGAAATAGCCGTAGTGGCATTGATGGCTACCCAAGTCGTTTATTACATCAATACCCAGTACCTTTACCTAAGCAATACAAAACAGCAATGTCGGTAATGGGTAACATTGGCGGCATTCAAAGCCCTGAATTTAACGCGATGCGTGCATTATTCCCTGAAAAAATCTTCCAAGAATTTGAAGGTGAAGGAAGCGGCTGGGCACAGTTCGACCCCCGCGTTGAGTGGTTAATTGCTAAATTAAAAGAGTTAAAGCATGAAAAAGTACTCCTTATTTGTGCCAAAGCAGAAACCGCGATTAGCCTTGAGCAGGTGTTACGTGAACGTGAAGCCATTAAAGCGGCAGTATTCCACGAAGGCATGTCGATTATCGAGCGTGACCGTGCGGCGGCATTTTTTGCCGATGAATATGATAGTGCGCAAGTATTGCTTTGTTCAGAAATTGGCTCTGAAGGTCGAAACTTCCAGTTCTCACATCACTTAGTGCTATTTGATTTGCCGCTTAACCCTGACTTGCTTGAGCAACGTATTGGTCGCCTTGACCGTATTGGTCAAAAACATGATATCAATATTCATGTGCCTTACTTTGAAAACACCGCACAAGAAGTATTACTACGTTGGTATCACGAAGGCTTAGATGCGTTTGAAACCACCAGCACAACAGGACAAATGCTGTATAAATCTTTCTCTGATGATTTGCTGGCGCTAATTGCTGAACATAATTGTGACGAAGACGAGCTAGATCCATTATTAGAGCAAGCCGCAAAAGAAAATGCACAGCTGCGCACAAAGATGGAGCAAGGCCGAGACCGTCTACTTGAGCTTCACTCTAGTGGTCAAGGTAAGACAGATAACATCGTTGCTGAAATCGAAGCGCTTGATAACGACGTAATCTTGCCTGCATTCATGATTAATGTGTTTGATACTTTTGGTGTTAATCAAGAGGACAAAGGCGAGAATACCATTATCCTGAAGCCTACTGAGCACATGCTAAACCCATCGTTTCCATGCTTAAAAGACGACGGGATCACGGTAACCTTTGATCGCGACACAGCATTATCGCAAGAAGATGCGCATTTTATTAGCTGGGATCACCCTATGGTCAGTGGCGTCATGGATATGATTTGCAACGACGACTTTGGCTGTGCATCCGTTGCGCTGTTGAAAAACAACAAGTTACCTGTAGGCACTTTCTTTGTTGAATTGATCTTTGTGGCTGAGTCTTCGGCACCTAAGTCACTGCAATTAGGTCGCTTTTTACCTCCCACGCCAATTCGCGTGCTAATGGACAAAGGCGGGAACGACTTAGCACAAAATGTTGCATTTGATGCTTTCAATCAGCAACTTTCTGCCGTTGGCAGACAAACAGGTAGTAAACTTGTAAATGCACTACAAAGCGCAATCCATCCACTTATCACACAAGCAAGTGATATCGCCCAAACTCAGCTTGAAAGTATTCAAGCCAGTGCGATGGATAAAATGCAAAAGCAACTCGGTGATGAGCAAGGTCGTCTGCAAGCACTAAAAGCCATCAATCCTAATATTCGCGATGAAGAGATAAAGGTTTTTGATAAACAAAGAGCGGAGCTGAGCACACACATTGAAAAAGCACAGCTCAAGTTAGACGCTATTCGTTTGATTGTGGTTGCGAACCAGTAACTCCCTAGCATGAAGAGAGCTGCGGCTCTCTTCATGCTACCGCTTAATAAGCAACTCATATATAATACCCGGCTTGGTTCTTGTTCGTACAGAGGCAGCTGGTGTTATTAAATTACGCTCCCCCCCTTTCTCCCTATCTTGACATTTTGTACCAAGATGAAGATATGTTAGTGATCAATAAGCCCAGTGGGTTACTTACTGTACCAGGCAAAGATCCAAAACACTGGGACAGCGCTATCGCCAGAGTAAATTTTGTTTACCCCACAGCAAAAATTGTACACCGCCTTGATATGGCAACATCGGGCGTATTATGCCTTGCCATGCACAAAGCAGCGCATCGACACCTGAGCATCCAATTTCAAGACCGCTTAACCCACAAATACTACATCGCTCGAGTTCATGGCAAATTACAGCAACAAACGGGCTCTGTTGATTTACCACTTGTGTGTGATTGGCCAAATCGCCCAAAACAAATGGTTTGCCATGAAACAGGAAAGCCTTCATTAACGCATTTTGAAGTCATCGAATATGAAGCGCAGGCCACCCGAGTTAAATTGACTCCCATCACTGGGCGCTCTCATCAACTCAGAGTACATATGCTTTCGCTTGGACATGTCATTCTTGGCGATCGACTATATGCCAAAGATGAAGCATTAGCAGCAGCGAAGCGGCTGCAATTACATGCACAGATGTTGCAAATTTCACATCCCACAACCAATGAGATGATGACCTTTACTGCCCCCACACCTTTTTAACTTAAGATGTAGATAAGGAATAAACTAATAATAATGGAGTAAATATTGAGCCGAAGTTAACGCCCAGATTAACGCTTGGTCAGCCACTAAGCAAACTGGGGAAAAACCACGCGGTTGACACAAAAATTGCAATACTATGGTTTCGTGATCGGCAGATGTTTTATATACTGTAGTTGTTCCCTAGCTCGTCGGACAGCTGATTAAGTCCCTGAGCCGATAAATTTCGTTTAGGATAGCAGTTTGTCTACTATTGAGCATGCTCGGCATGTACCGAGAAGCCTACGGTAGGCTGTTGCTCTCCGCCTTGAACCTCAGGGTTCAAGGGCTGACATTGGCATCCACGAAGCCGGGGAACAATCTCCTCTTTCTTTATTCAATTGCTTTTTATCTATACATTTGCAACAACAAACATCTCTTCAACCTCACTAACTTTTATCAAGTTCAACATTTAAAGCTCTGTGAATGTAAGTATCCTGAACTTGGGTTAAGTAATCTGAGCTTCGGTTAAGTAAGGATCTACAATTAGTATCTCCTAGAAAACTTTTACCTGTTTTGATAACCTTTTGTTCTATTCCATAGTGAAAGAATATTTTAGCAAAATCACTAAAACCGCTATAGTTGCGCGTTATTTTTTAATGTTTCGAAAGGTATCATGATGTCTTTTGCTGTTATCGCCGCATTGGTGGTGTTTGTTGCCATACTTTTCGGTCTTTATCGCTTTCAACAGCGCGCTGAAACGCTCTCTCGAACTGTATTACTCGGCTTAGTTGCCGGTAGTGTATTTGGGCTCGCACTACAATTTGTTTTCGCTAATGATCTCTCGACTAAACAAACAGTATTAGATTGGGTCGCTATTGTTGGCAGTGGCTATGTAAACTTGCTTAAAATGGTGATCATGCCTCTGGTATTAGTGTCTATGATTGCAGCAGTGGTCAAGCTCGACAATCAAGGCTCTCTCGGTAAGATTTCTTTTGTCACTATCGCTATATTAGTATTTACCACGGCGATTGCTGCCCTGATTGGTATTTTTATCACTCAAGCATTTGGGCTAAGTGCAGCGGGCTTGGTGGAAGGCGCGCGCGAAACTGCACGAATTGCTGTACTTGAACAAAGAGCAACAACAGTCGCTGATTTAACCATCCCACAAATGTTACTCAGCTTTGTACCAACTAATCCATTTGCAGACTTAACAGGCGAACGTTCTACCTCTATTATCGCTGTGGTAATTTTTGGCGTATTAACTGGTATTGCCGCCCGTAGAGCCATCATGGAAGAGTCAAACTTAAGCAGCCCAATAAAGAATGCGGTTGAGGGCGCACAAGCCGTTGTACTTCGTCTTGTACGTATGATCATCGCCCTTACACCTTATGGTGTTGCAGGCTTGATGGCAAAAGTAATAGCAACATCAAGTATGGCCGATATAGTTAGTCTACTAGGCTTTATAATCGCGTCTTATGTGGCAATTTTACTGATGTTTGTTGTCCATGGCTTGTTAGTTACTTTGGTTGGAGAGAATCCAAAACAGTTTTTCCAAAAGATTTGGCCTGTTTTAACGTTTGCCTTCACCTCTCGTAGCTCTGCGGCAACCATTCCACTTAATGTTGAAGCGCAGATCCACAAGCTCAATGTACCTCCCGCCATCGCAAATTTATCCGCTTCATTTGGTGCGACAATCGGACAAAATGGTTGTGCTGGTATCTATCCAGCGATGTTGGCGGTCATGGTTGCGCCAACGGTTGGCGTTGACCCTTTTGCTATCGACTTCATCGTATCCTTAGTCGCAATGGTCGCAATTAGCTCATTTGGCATTGCAGGAGTTGGCGGTGGCGCCACCTTCGCAGCTCTAGTTGTGTTACCTGCTATGGGACTTCCCGTGACAATTGCTGCACTGCTAATTTCAATTGAGCCATTAATTGATATGGCAAGAACGGCACTCAATGTATCAGGCTCAATGACTGCAGGTACTGTAACAAGTAGACTATTGAAACAAAAAAATATGGATGAAGCGGCCTAATTAAATCTGTTCAGAGGTAGTGTTGTATCACTACTTCTGAACTAGGCTCTCTTAAACCCAGAGTTTTTAGTCGGTAAAACAAAGTACTAAGGCACTTAGTTCACAAACCTTCTAAATACCATTAGACTTACAGCATCAGAAAATGAAGTTATGAGTTGTAACACGTTATGCCGACGATAGTAAAATGCCCAACCTGCCAAAAAGATGTTGAGTGGGCTGATAAGAGTCAATTTCGCCCATTTTGCTCTAAGCGCTGTCAGCTTATTGATTTGGGTGACTGGTCAGATGAATCTAACAAGATTTCTTCCCCGATGAAAACCGGCGAACTTACTCAGCAAGATACACAAAGCTTAATTGAAGACATCGAAGCTGCTTTAGCAAAAAATGAAGACAGTTTTTTCAAAGAGTAGTAGAGGCCGTTATCGGCCTTTCATTACTTTTTATTTCCAAAAAATACCGCTTGTACAAGCGTTTTAGTAGGTTATTACAGCACTAAATAAGTAAAAAATACTGACGGCTAACAATCGTTAATTTGATTCTCTTTGTTCATTACTTTCTGTATCAGGCTCAATCTTTTTTGTACCTTGTTCATAGCTTTTTGCTATGTGCCCCGCTCCTTCCAAGATATCGCTTAGTTGAATGCGGCAGATTTCTGATAATTTTATCAATGTACCTAAACGAAATGAGCTGGTTCCATTTAGGTAATCATCTAACGTGGTTAGACCGATCCCAAGCTTTTGACTCACTGTTTTTTTAGTGTAGCCCTTACGCTTTTTAAGCTCTTTAAGCAACTCTCGGATCCTAAGTGTCACCTCATATTCTTCAGGTGTCTGCATGTTTTCCTCAGTGATACCTAGTAACCAGCAATCAACAGCGTGCGTAAAACGACTTTACTTATAGACAAAAGTTACCGGTAAGGTTGTGTGCGTAAATTAATAACCATTTCAATTAAACACTATTGCAAAGAGTTATCAGCAGACTTGCCATATGTACTCTTAATCGAAAAATATCACAACATCCACATGTTATCAACATGTAACTCTAGGCTATACTATTCGTGGGCTTTACGCACACACCAATATTTTAATGGTAATTAAGTAAACACTTCGGTGAGGTAGGTATTATTGTGGAAATAGAGATAAGATAAGCCCTTAGCAAAGACGACCAAGGGCGAGATATTTTAAGAAAAAGGATCATTTACTCGGCTTTATTTGCTCTTTTGTGCTTACGGTGTAATTTAAGCGTTTTGATTTTTTCACGTTGTGTTTCATTTAATACGTGAAAAACTTTGTGTCGAGTCTCCATTGCCAGTAATGCCCAAGCTTGTTTTTTGTCTTGACCCTTTTCAAGCAACAGCTGTGCCTGTACTTTGTCAAACACCTCTGCGTCCATTAATGCTTTCATCTCTTCACGATGTGATTTACGTACGTCTTTGCCTTTTTCTTTCAGTGCTTTTTTTGCCGCTTTAAAATCAGCATAGATGGTTGCTAATTGTGATTGCTGCGTATCGCTCAATTCCAACAATTTTTGGCCTTTATCTGATAGTAATAATCGTGCTGAATGCTCTAACTGCCGACCCATAGATCCCGCATCTGCATTGAAGCTAACTGCTGATAAGCTCAGTACTGTTGCTAATGCTAAAGTTGATAGTAATCTCATTATTTTGGCTCCTTGTTTGCCGTTGCTTTGTCACCTCCTAATCTAGCAATCGACAAGAAAAGGAACGTCAAATCAGGGTAAAGTTTTGTCAGTGCTTTGCAAAAAAACGCAAAGGCAATTTACATACCGCAATAAAGTAAGGTGTAATACATCATGGGACAGACACTGTAATTATCTTTTCAATCGCCGCCGGATAAAGTATGACCATAAGACATAGCATTTTACTTATAGATGATGACCAAGCACTTTGTGATCTTTTGCACGAGTACTTTAGTGCTGAAGGTTTTGAAGTCGACATGGAGCATACAGGTACTGAAGGGCTACAGCGCGCGTTAAAGCAAAACTTTGACCTTATATTGTTAGATGTCATGCTCCCTGAGATGGATGGCTTTGAAGTGTTAAAATCGTTGCGTTTACAAAAAATGACGCCAATTATTATGCTCACCGCAAAAGGGGACGATTTTGATCGTATTTTTGGTCTTGAGTTGGGAGCAGATGATTATATACCCAAGCCATTTAATCACAGAGAGCTACTTGCACGGGTTAAAGCGATCACCCGCAGAGTGGATCATTATAAGCACCACAGCCCTCAAGACACCTTTACTATTCATCAGCTTAGCTTAGACATCGGCGCTAGGAGCGCCTCTGTGAGTGGTGAGTTGTTGTCACTGACGGGAACTGAATATGAAGTGCTGCAATTATTGGTGAGATCTGCCGGTGAGGTTGTTGATAAACAAACTATATCTCGTCAAGTCTTAGGCAGGCCACTGGTGCCCTATGACCGCTCAATTGACATGCATGTATCCAACGTTAGGAAGAAAATAGCAGCTTTGAGCGACCATACTTATATCAAAACTATACGTGGTTCTGGTTATATATTTTTGAAGGCATAATGAATGAAGCGGTACTTATTAGTTAAGGTATTTGCATGGTTTTGGCTAACCATCATAGCTACTCTTCTACTTTTGCTTGGGATAAGCCTGTTACAGCCAGACGTTGTGGAAACTAAAAAGATCTCAAGGTCGATGCTACATAATTTACAGCAACTAGAGCAAGTCTTAACCCAAGTCAGCCAACGCCCCAACTTTGAGTTAAGTAATATCGCAAAATTACGCAAAAGAAAGGCGAGAAATATCTACCTAAGTCACCGCGTTCGTGAAAAGAGTATTGCCGCAAATCCAAGGATCAAAGCACTTGACCTCGATTTACTTAGCTTTACAGAAGATACCAAACCACTGGCCATTTACACACCTGAATATAAAGCATTCGGGCCGCTTGAAGTCACACTGAATAATGATAACTATCGCCTTTATTTGGTATTTGAAAATCACACGCCAAGTGCAATTATTAAGCTTAGAGCATTGCCGCTGTGGGCTAAAATTGCGGTGGTATTAGGCGCGAGTCTATTGCTGTGTTTTTGGTTTACCAGAAACTTGCTTACACCAATTAAGGCACTGCAAATAAGCGCAGCCAAGCTATCTCAAGGAGACTTAAGCAGCCGTGCAAACATAGACAAAAAGCGTCAAGACGAACTTGGTCAACTAGGCCATGACTTCAACCTGATGGCTGATAAGTTAGAGTCTTTGGTCAATAATCAAAAGCGCCTGCTTGCAGATATTTCTCATGAGCTTCGCTCTCCGCTTACCCGCTTGCAAATGGCGACGGGATTGGCCGCAGGCCACGCAACGAAGGACAACCAAGGTTACTTTGAACGCATAGAGCGTGAAGCACAATTAGTGGAGAACATGCTCGGTGATATTTTGCATTTGTCAAAACTAGAAGCCGACCAAATACCAATAGAAAAACAGCCGATCCCCCTCAATGAGCTACTCGACCCAATTATCGAAGATGCTCTGTTTGAGGCGCAACAATTAAGCAAGCAATTTGTCGCCAGCACAATACCTGAAGTAACGCTCAATGGCGATGCTATGCTGCTAAATCGCGCCTTTGAAAACATCATTCGTAATGCCATTAAATACGCAAATAGCACGATTAACCTCGATATTCAGAGTACCAACGAGCAGCTCCTTTGTATCATAAAAGATGATGGCAAGGGGGTGAGTGAAGATATGTTAGACAAGCTTTGTATCCCGTTTTTTCGAGTTTCAGCTGCACGCACACCAGAGCATAATCAAAAAGGAGGGTTTGGTTTAGGGCTTGCCATTGCCCAACATGCACTAAAAGTGCATGATGCCCATATTGAATTTACTAACAATGTTGGCCTT
This sequence comes from Pseudoalteromonas sp. PS5, assembly GCF_004103255.1. Taxonomy (NCBI): domain Bacteria; kingdom Pseudomonadati; phylum Pseudomonadota; class Gammaproteobacteria; order Alteromonadales; family Pseudoalteromonadaceae; genus Pseudoalteromonas; species Pseudoalteromonas sp. PS5. Next base: position 3,497 of record NZ_RCSQ01000164.1, on the reverse strand, counting down.
CAGGTCAGCATTCGTATTCCGTTATATAGGTAGTCATGTTTTATAGCTGCAGCGAGCAATTAGAATCTCACCTTCCTGAAATAGATAAACACTGGCAACAGTGTCAACGAGGCTTTTTTGATACTCCTCACGGCATGCTTTTTTATGTTTATCATATACCAAAAAGACCACAGTTTGCTTTGGTATTGGTTAATGGGCGTATTGAATCCGCGCATAAATATAGGGAGTTGTTATGGGAACTGGCACAAAATAATATCGCTGTATATACCTATGATCACCCAGGGCAAGGGTATTCTCCTCGCTTGTTAAAAAACAAACACATTGGCTACGTAAAACGATTTGATGATTACGCAGCGACTCTCCACTGTTTTATGCAGCAAGTTGTCAATCCACACAACACTCTACCTCTGTTTATACTGGCGCATTCTATGGGAGGAGCAATCACCTGTAACTACTTAGCGCTGTATAACCCTAGCAATATTAAAGGCGTGTATTTATCAGCACCAATGCTTGGGATCAACACCGCTCCCTACCCTGCTTGGGTTGCTGAAGCCATTGCTGGATTGGCATGTCTAGTAGGATTAGGCAAACAATATGCTATCGGTCAGCAACAATACCAAAGTAAACCGTTTCAAGATAATGATCTGACAAATTGCCCTATACGTTACGCTTTATTTAGAGGGTTATACGATCAATATCCTGAACTACAACTTGGAGGGGTTAGCTTCGCCTGGCTTTATACTGCACTGCAAAAATGTCGAGCACTGACCAAAGTCGAGCTAAATATTCCAGTCCGCGTCGCTTGTGCAACTCACGATAGTATCGTCGACAACAAGGCACAGATCCGCTTTGCCGCGCACCATGATAAGGTGACACGTACCGAGTTTGCAGGAAAACATGAGCTACTTTGCGAGCAAGACATAACTCGCAGAGCCGTGCTTAGAGATTTTTACGAATTTACAGGGGTATTACCGAGCGCAAGCGACACAGGGTCCTGATGGATAAGAATATCCATCTCACACTCAAACTCTTCTTTAATACTGGCTACCACTTCATCTGCAACATTATGTGCTCGCATCAACGGCATATCATCATCTAACTCTAAATGGAGCTGGATAAACTTTATTTTTCCGCCTTGCCTTGTACGTAAATCATGTACACCATAAACATCTTCATGGCTTGAAGCAATAAGCACAATTTGCGCCTTTTCATCGTCTGGTAACTCTTTATCCATCAAGTGCGCAGCGCTTTCTTTGGCAATGTCCCAGCTGTTGTAAAGTAAGTACATTGCAACAGCGATAGCAAAAATAGGATCCGCGTAGCCAATGCCATAAAAGTTCAGCAATACCGCGACCAATACAGCTAGGTTAAGTAAAATATCACCTTTATAGTGCAATGAATCGGCTTTAATTGCGATAGATTGAGTACGTTTGACAACTTGATACTGCACCGCAACAACTAACAACGTGCAGACAATAGCAAATAAACTCACCCATACCCCAAATAAAGAATGGGGAATTTGTGTAGGGTTAATGATCCGCTCTACACCATGAAATGCTAGTAAACTGGCCGACCCTGCAATAAATGCCGCTTGCCCGAGCCCAGCTAGCGCTTCAGCCTTACCGTGACCAAACCTATGATCATCATCAGCCGGTCGCAATGCGTAACTTAACACAAACAAGTTCATCAACGACGCACTAATATCAAGTAATGAGTCGGTTAAAGAGCCGAGCATTGCTGCGCTTCCAGAAGACAGCCAAGCCCAACACTTCGCTGCTATCATCACCCCTACAATAGCAATCGTGAATATACTGGAAAATCTCACCCAAAACTCGTAGCTACGACTCACATTTACCCCTTAGAAATACCCAACTGACTAACGAACCACCCACGAAAGTATGGCGATATACTTATATTACAGGGTAATGGTTTGAAATGAAAAACAGATTACGAATGTCAATTTTTTTGCAATAGTCTCATGTTCAGTTGCTGCACGCTCCTATCTGTGTTCATTACTTTGATAAGTTAAAGAGATGCAAAACTCTATGCTTGCTGTGCTTTTCTTTTACCCCGGTCACACGTGTAATTCTGATTGGAGATGGGCTATACTGCCGTGCAAATTTTTATTGAGGCTTATCATGTTAGACATCGTTTTATACCAACCCGAGATCCCACCTAATACTGGTAATATTATTCGTTTGTGTGCCAATACTGGATATTCGCTGCACTTAATTGAACCTTTGGGATTTGAATGGGATGATAAACGAGTAAGGCGTGCAGGCTTGGATTATCATGAATTTAGCGAAGTCGAGCGTCATCCCAATTTTGAGGCTTACCTTGCTAAACGTAACCCAAAAAGAGTATTTGCTTGCACAACAAAAGGTACTAAATATCATCACGAGGTGGCCTACGAAGAAGGTGACTGCTTGCTGTTTGGTCCTGAAACTCGCGGTCTACCAGAAGAGATAATTTTCTCATTACCAGAGCCACAACGCGTGCGTATTCCAATGCGCCCAGATAGCCGTAGTATGAACCTGTCCAATGCTGTCTCAGTATTTGTATATGAGTCTTGGCGACAACTTGACTTTAACGGTGCAAAATAACCAGCTCTATATCAAGCGCTCCTAGCATACCGCAACCTTATCCATTGCAAGCAGGAGCAGTAACAGTACAGTCATCCACGAAAAAGGCGCCTCGCGACGCCTTGCTAACTTTAATTTACATTAACTTTAGGGATTCAGTATTTAAATTTCGGCGTGGTGTAAAATAGTACCAACAATATCACTAAATTTATTCGCTGGTTTAATTGAATTTACCGCTCGTCCACAGGCTTTCAGCAAATCAATAAGATCAAAATAACCCACTGGGTAAAGCGTTGAGTCATCTATCACTAATAAGAACTCGTGACCTGCCTCTTCCATGGTTTTTAATACTTTGCCAACGACAGCCTGACTTGTTTGTTTAAGTGTAATTTGACGCAGCTCTGAAAGTGGGATCATGACATCATTTACAGTCAAATCTCGTCTAGTACAGCCACGTTTTTCGGCCATACTCAATACATAACGGCTGCCAAGCCTAGCGTTCGATATCATACCTACCAGCTTTTCTTGGCTATCAACAACGAAACTTGCTCTGCGGTGCGTTTTAGTCAACACTAGTGCGGCTTCATCAATACTACTATTTTCATCAATATGCTGCATTGGTGACAAATGCAAAGTGTGCATAAGACAATGCGCTGGAGCCTGTTCAAGATTATCAGTACCGCACGCAGGAAAATGATTTTCAGCAAGTTCATAGGCAAACACAGGCTGTGTTTTTATAACGGTGTTAGTGTTCATAGATCACCTCTATCTTTAAATTAATTAAGCACGGAAAAGGACTAAATTAATCTACAACAGGTGGTGCTCTTATTGATTCATATAAAGCATTGGAAAAACAATAGGTAAGCTTTGGGTGTTCAATAACAAAATCGCTAGTGGCGACTAAACTGCGGGGGG
>NZ_RCSQ01000163.1:0-28869 GCF_004103255.1 Pseudoalteromonas sp. PS5 | reverse complement strand
CGGGTTTTTTAATACAGTCAACCAACTATCCGCAAAGCGATAAGCATCATGCAAAGCGGGCTGTGCTACTCAGCTAACCATTGGTTAATAGCATTATACATAAAGTCTCTGATGATCGGCTGTGCTGCTTTATTAGGGTGTAGATTATCATCCTGCATTAGTTCGGGCTTACCTGCTATCTCAAGCATAAAATAAGGCATCAGGTGACTCTTTGTTTGTTCTGTTACTTGTTGGTAGCTTTGCGTAAACATAGTGGTGTAGCGCGGCCCTAAATTAGGAGGTATTTGGATTTCCATTACAGCCACTTTCGCGCCGAACTGCTGGCTCGAAACAACAAGCTCAGTAAGATTGGCTCGTAATCGCTTGATTGGGAACCCTCGTAGCCCGTCGTTCCCACCTAATTCAATCAGTACATGGGATGGGGCAATAGTTTGTAATTGTTGATCAATTTTAGCTAGAGCATTACCAGTTGTTTGGCCGCTGACACTCACATTGATAATTTCGATCGGATTTTGTTCTGCTTCGTATTTATTTTGTAACAATTTAACCCAGCCATCGTCTTGTTTCAGGCCATAAGCGGCGCTTAAGCTATCACCAACTATCATGAGTTTTTGCTTGGCATTTGCGCTAATAGGCGCCATTAAAATAACAAGTATGAACAACAACTTTAGGAAATAGTACTTCATGTCAGTGCTTTCTCAGTTAAATATGATCCAAGTAAAAGACCTTACTAAACAGGTCTCTACAGTTGAAGGTAATCTAACTATCCTTAGTGATATAAATTTCACTGTCAAGTCTGGCGAGTCCGTCGCCATCGTCGGAGCCTCAGGCTCAGGCAAGTCTACCTTGCTAAGTTTACTCGCAGGGCTAGACATCGCCTCCAAAGGAGAGGTTCACTTGGACGGTGAGCCGCTACAAACAATGGATGAAGAAGCCAGAGCGCAACTACGCGCGGAAAAGGTTGGCTTTGTATTTCAATCTTTTATGCTGGTTCAAAGCCTAACCGCTCTTGAAAATGTCATGCTTCCTGCAGAACTAGCTGGGGACAAAGGCGCAAAAAATCAAGCAACAGAGCTATTAGAAAAGGTCGGCTTATCACACCGCTTAACCCACTACCCATCACAGCTTTCAGGTGGTGAGCAGCAACGAGTGGCCATTGCGAGAGCCTTTGTTGGCAAACCTAAAATTCTATTTGCTGATGAGCCGTCGGCTAACTTGGACAGTAAGAATGGCCACCTTATCGAGCGCTTACTATTTGACCTAAACAAAGAAAATGGCACGACCTTAGTGTTAGTTACACATGATGAGCAACTCGCCCAACAATGCGATCGAATCATTCATATTGAAGCGGGTAAGCTGGAGGTAATAAAACAAGGAGCATCGGTTAATGTGGTTTAAGTTAGCACTCACTTTATTCTCTAGAGAGTTAAGAAGAGGCGAGCTAACCATCATTCTTGCAGCGATTGCGCTTGCTGTACTGACGGTGTTTAGCTTATCTTCGATTACCGAGCGGATCCGCTTGAATATAGAGCAAAAATCCGCAGATTTTATCGCAGCCGATAGAAGGCTATCGAGTAACCATGACTTTGATGACAGAGTCTTGACCACCGCACAAGATTTTGGCTTAAGCACCGCAAAGCAGGTCTACTTTGACTCTATGTTATTTGCCAATGACGAGCTCGTTTTAGGCTCGCTCAAAGCAGTGACAGATACTTACCCACTCAGAGGCGAGCTAACATTAAGAGATCAACTTGATGGAGAGAATTACCAAGCTCAAGCTGCGCCCAAAAAAGGCAATGTATGGCTCAGTGAAGGCTTATTTTTCTCACTTGGTCTCAAAATTGGTGATGAGGTAGAAATAGGAGCTGGACAGTTTACTGTGAGTAAAGTACTCATTAACGAACCCGATGCCCCTTTCTTCTCACTCGCGGGGAATAAACGTGTACTTATTAATTATGACGATATCCCTGTGACTAAGGCTATTCAGCCAGGAAGTCGCGTATTTTATCGATTACTGTTTTCAGGCTCCGAGCAGCAGTTGGCAGACTACTACACATGGCTCAAACCACAACTCAAAAACAACCAGTCTTGGCAGGGAATAAAAGATAGGCAGTCCCCTCTTGGAGAGAACTTAGCCCGATCAGAGAGCTTTTTACTCCTAGCGGGGTTATTCGGGATCATGCTCGCAGCGGTAGCAATGGCGGTTTCTGCAAAGCGCTACTGCGAACGTCAGTATGACCCAGTAGCCATGATGAAAACCTTAGGTGGAAGCAGAAAAACTATTCGCCGTATTTATCTGCTACACCTATCTTTGGTTACGTTTTTTTCTGTTATTTTGGGTCTTGCAATTGGCTATGTATTACAAAGCGTAGGAGCATCTTATCTAGTAACCTTTATGGATACCACCTTGCCGGAAGCTAGCTTTAGACCTTGGCTTCTGAGTATTGCGGTGGGAGTCGTCTGCGCCATGATGTTCTCGTTAAAGCCTTTATTAGATTTATTTGACATTCCGCCGCTACGCGTCCTTAGGCGCAACCTGGGAGACACCATTGCAGTTAGCCGGATCCATATGGCGCTCTCAGTGTTCACTATTTTTGGCTTAATGTGGCTATTTAGTCGTGATATTAAGATCACTGCGATTTTGTTCGGTGCAACTTTACTGCTCATGGCGGTATTGTTCGTTATCTCACGGCTGCTGTTTTCAGCAGGTCGAAAACTTGGACTAAGCCCGGGCTCAAGCTGGTCTTTGGCTATTGCTACCTTGCAAAAACGCGCTAATGCAAACGCGATACAGCTTATAAGCTTTGCTCTGGCTATCAAACTAATGCTGTTTTTAGTGGTGCTTAAAAACGACATGATCTCAGATTGGCAAATGCAAGTGCCACAAGACGCGCCAAATGCGTTCTTTATCAATATCTCGGAACAAGAAATTCAGCCAATGCAACAACAGCTGGATGACAGTGGTATTAAACATGAACATTTTTATCCCGTCTTTTTAGGTCGAGTCAATGCCCTAAACGGAGAAGTGTTTGCACGTCGAGTGTCACTTCAAGAAGGTGAAGAGAAAGACGATGAAGCGCGAGAAGGGGTAGGGCGAGAACTCAACCTAACATGGCTTAATACACTACCAGAGGGCAATGAAGTTGTTGACGGCCAATGGTTTGATGACTCTGATACACTTCAAGTTTCGGTTGCACAAGGACTTGCTGAACGTGTAGGAATTAAGGTCGGCGATACGCTTAGCTTTTTGATTAATAGTCAGACGCTTGACGCTAAAGTAACAAGTTTACGTAGTGTCAACTGGGGGTCGTTAAAGCCAAACTTTGTGATGATATTTAACGATAAAATTGCTGGCCAATTTCCAGTGACCTATTTTACTGCTGCTAAGTTAAAAGAAACAGACACGAAAGTAATCAGCCAATTTTTGAAAGATTACCCGACTATCAGCATGATAGATATTCAAAGTAGACTCAAACAAGCGCAGTCTATGATTTCTCAAGTCTCTTTGGCTATCAGTTTTGTCTTGAGTATTGTACTGATAAGTGGTGCTCTAGTTCTTATATCGCAAGTTCAAGCGAGCCTTGCAGAGCGGATGCAAGAGATTGTTATCTTGCGTACTCTTGGCGCCAAAGGGCGGCTCATTAAATTAGCAACACTTTACGAGTTTTTGCTACTCGGAGCACTCGCAGGACTCGTTGCAGCTGTTGTAAGCGACGTTACTCTGTTGGTGATCCAGATCCAAACCTTTGATGTTGATGGTCGATTGCATCCATATATATGGGTACTTGGACCTGCCACAGGTGCAACATTTGTAGCAACTATCGGCTATTTTATGGTTGCAAAGACCATGAAGCAAAACACCCAAGGCCTCTTACGCAAACTGGCTTAATACCGTTAACCAGAATCTAGACTCACCCATGTAAAGGTGAGTCTAGATAATGGGCCAAAACTCTCTCACCTTGATCTTTACAAACCCCAATTACGTACCTACCTTTAACTAGGGCTGCGCAGTACTAATGCAAAACCAAAGGATATCAAAATGGATAGGATACCGGTTAAAGGCATCATATTTGACTTAGATGGCACATTAGTGACATCGGAACTTGATTTTTCTCTTATTCGGGCACAGATTGGGTGTCCGTCAGGGCATGATTTACTCAGTTATATCAACTCATTGCCATCTCCATATATGCGAGAAGAAGCAATGAATATAGTGCACCAACATGAGCTTTGCGACGCACAACATTGTGAAGTGATACCTGGGGTGAAGCCAGTGCTAACGCAGCTTTCTCAGATGGGTGTACCACTTGCTGTGGTCACCAGAAACTTTGCTAAAGCGGCACATTTAAAATTAAAAGCGACGGGACTCCCTATACCTCTGACACTCACCAGAGATGATGCCCCCGCCAAGCCAGATCCAACGGCACTCCTGCGAGTCGCCCAAACATGGCAAGTTCCTTCTTATCAATGTGTATACGTTGGAGATTACTTATATGATATACAGGCTGCACACAATGCTCAGATGCCTTCATGTCTATTTGCTCCTAACAACATACCGCACTACGCGGAGCAAGCAGATATTGTCATTAGGGACTTTTCACAACTTGTAGATGCGTTATGCACACTCGATATTAACAGGTGTCGAGATTTGGCTTGATACAAGTAGCAAGTTTTATATTGACTGTGCGCTTGTATCCTCTTTTAAAGCACCTCTATTGCTAACGTGTTTATTGGAGGTGTAGCACTCTATCTCTGTATTGTGAGGTAAGCGTAATCACTCAGATCCAACATTATACCAATTTGACTTAATACTTGCTCAATTTGAAGGAGTAAATCTGACGCTAACAGCGTTAAAAATTTCTTATTTAGAACAACTAAATAGCAAAATTTTTGCCAGGTTATCGACAAGATTTTCTCGCCTCAAAATAGACCACTTAATTAAGAAAATTGGTATTACTTAGCTACTGCATAATACCACTTTCTTTGTCACGAAAAGTGGTAAAAGTTCATGCAGGTGTAGTAAAGTGGTGTGACGCTTTTTTGGCAAAAATAGGAAAGTCCGTCTTACTCATTTACTTTGGATGACTCATACTCTATCCAAATCTTAGATTACGTAAGGCAGTAGTTAGGATACATAATGATAAATAAAAACACGCTAATTGCAGTATATGAAAGTGTATTAATTACACTGCTTAACGAGCGCAAAAGCGCACTACATTTTTATATTAATCAAAACGCTTTTTCACATATGTCTCTCTCGGTTGAATTTTGGCACTATGATATTAATTGGCAAATTCACAGTCATCCAGAAACGCATTTTTCTCCTCACCAGCACTTTTTAGCAGCCCCATTTATTACCTTGTCTGACTTTGAGGAAGATCACTCTCACGTCTATGAATTAAGAGATATAATGGAGAGCTGGGAAAAGCTAGAGCAAGATGGTGATGGTACCTTAGAGGATATGTTATGTTTACTCTCACATGAAGCACTCGCTGAAGCATTAAATAAAAACACGGTTAAGTCGTTACTATTGACTCTTTTTTCAGAAAACCCAGCTTTACAAACAAAGTCACTGCATGAACTGGTCATCGTAAAGGATCCTGATGGCCGCTTTGATAAAAATTTCATGAATGTTGCCGCATAGCCGCCAACATTTATAAGGCACATCAATTTACCGTAAAATCTAAAGTCACGAAAAAGTGCAAGCCCCCTTTGTAAAGGGGCTTTACATAAACCAAAGCCCTTCCTTTGTATTGTAGCCTGACACTGAGGCGAATAGATTTAGGATTCACTTGATTGTTACCTGTGAGCAAGGAGGTGGTCGTTGCCATCAAGCTTAGACCGTGTATATGACTCCTCGGCAGGACAAGAAAAATTAAGTTGGTTACCCAAGCATAGTTTTGCTAGCGTGTTGGATATGTTAGATAGCGAAATAGCGGAGGTATTACCTGTTACAAAGAGCAGCTAGGAAGCTATTTACTTATGGCATCTGCCATATGGGTTTCTTCAATTCATTGAGTTCAGAGTAAAATCGTTGAATAACTTTTAGGAAACCTACAAATTTAAAGGGGTTATCAGCGACGTTGCTTAGTCGTTTCACTTTGCTATTTCGTTGCCATATATCATAGTGTTTATTTAAGTATAAAATCCAACACAAATACCATATTGATAATTCAGTTCTGAATTAGGATAATTACTCAGGTCATAAGGAGATTAATATGAGAACCCATTTACTTTCTATTGTATTGGCTAATAGCATAAGTATGCACGCATTGGCCGATCAGTCGCATTTAGTCAATGCGGATTTTGAACAAGGCTATAACGAATTTACGGCCTCTAACCCACAAACAGCGCAATTAACTTTAAACCAAATTGAACCTATCTCTGGGCTACAAAGTTTGCAGCTCTCGTTAACTAACTGGAGTAGCGGTAGCTACAGCTATTTCTATCCTTGGGGGCAAGCTCCAACGCTTTTAGGCATGACGCTCAGGGCAAAAGTGAAGCTACTTAACCCAGTTCAAGGTGGAACATTACAGCTTCGCAGTTTAGTGAAGGTGAACAGTGGTCAACATATTCAAGACAGTATCAATTTGAATCCGTTCACAGAGCAAATTCAAACAATTTGTCAGCCCATCATATTGTCTGAAGATGAACAAGTTACAGGGTACTCTATCGCCTTAGCGTTGCAAGGAGGTACAGCAGAGGTGTTGCTTGATGATGTGACATTAACCCCTAATTTGCCAAACGAAGCATGTGCCTCAGATATTGATGACGGTATACATAATAACCCCAGTTTAGAGCCAAGTTATTTGCTCCCCGCTGATAGAATAGCTCGGCTTGCTCAAGCCGCTCAGAAAGAAACCCCAGCTTGGCAAACGTTCCAGAGTAAGCTTGCTGCCAACCTTGCAAAAGAGCGTATATATAATACTTGGGACTACGCTGGCGCCTACGCGCTGAGCTATCGAATAACAGGAAATAAAATACATGGCACAAAAGCCAAGCAGCTATTTTTAGAGCGATACGTAAGTGAGCCGATCGTAGGGTGGCAGTATTACAGCAATCGAAACTTGTTTCGCTCACAGGCCCGTTGGTCGCAGTATACGTACGCATGGGCGAAGACCATGTTTAGTGAACAACAGCAACGGGATATTGAAGCGATCTTTGCGTTATGGGGCGACTACTGGCTTGATTACTTGGGCTATAGTGATGACTTTTCGAAAATGCGCTGGCAGGACACAGATGAAGTCACCTCGCTAGCGGAAAACCTTTCTTTACTGGGTATGACGCTACAAAACGCTCATGATCCTCAGATCCGGGAGAAAAGCACACAGTACTTAAACGCCGGAGATCGATTGTTAAAAGAATACGTTGTCGATAAGTTTATGGATGATGTTATGGCTGGCGGCGTATGGGCTGAGGGTATTGATTATAGCCCTGGTACTATGATGCACTGGATGCGCTTGTACATGTACAATAAAGAGCTACGTAATATTGATTATCCAAACGATTACGCAGAGCAGGTAGTACTGGCTTATCTCCATCAAACCTTGGCTGGTGGCACAGGTATGTACTTTTATGGTGATCAGGAGCATGTTGATGATTACGTGCCTCTCTCAGGTGATCATCGCTATGCCATGATGCTGCACTTAATCGCTATGGTCGAAAATCCAGAACGCCGAATTCAGGCTCAAGCTTGGCTTGAACAAGTCATCGAAAAGGAGGGCTATCCAAACGGCTCAATGGACACGGGATTAGAGCGCGTGTTATTCGAACCAGAAGAACCAATCAGTGAGGCACCACAGCAGCCCGGCACATTTTTTTATGCGCCTGGAACAGGGCTAGTCGCATCACGTTCTGATTGGTCTCGTTCAGCAACCAACTTGTATTTTTTGAATAGCCCGGCGATTGTAGACCATCAACATTTCGATACACTCTCATTTGATATAGCTCATGCTGGAAAATGGATAACCAAAGAGATGACCGGGTATGGTAAGTTTGCTATTAACTCAACAGCCCATAATACCATCTTAATTGAGAATGCCACTCATGATGGCTCTTCTAATCCAGCACACAGAGCGGCTGGTCGTGGTCAATATGTTACTTTATACGATAGTCCTAAAATGAGCTTCATCGCAGCACGTGCCGAACAAACCTATAATATGTTGGGTTATTGGCAAGCAAGTTACGCGAAAAAAATCGCAAGACAACTGGTTTTTTTAAAGCCCAATATCGTTCTGGTTTACGATAGCATTGAAACTGAGCCAAGTGTGATCCGTGACTTAATGCAATATCATCAAGAACTTGGATTACAGGCAGGTGATCAGTACGTGCGCAGCGTGAAGCAAAATCAACGCTTTTTAGCACAACCTATATTCGATGGTGATAGGGTGTCGAGCATAAATGACGGGAAAGAGTTTATCTATCAGCCCATTTTACCTAAAGACTATACTTTATCGATAGTTGACGAGACTCAGTATTATCAAGATGTACTGACCTATCAGGCTCCATTGAACCAGCGTAAATGGCATACTCAATTAGAAGCAAATACCCCCCAAGTCAATAATGAACTGCTGTCAGTGTTAAGTTTTGCAGATGTAGGTGAGGTGCCTGAAGTTAATGTACAAGAACTTGATGAAGTATCGCCTTCTCATTTAGGAGTGTATGTGCAAGCTGCTGGACGGGTAGATGAGATAGTCTTATTCAGCAAAGAATTGTTATCTCCATACGCACAAGATATTTATTTCACTCAGCCTGTCGAGTCTGGGGCAACTGTCCATATTAATGGATTAGCCGCAGGTCAACGTTATCAATTACTTCACGATGGGCAACAGGTACAATTGCGCGCTGATGAACAAGGAGAGATGCTCGTGAGCGAGCAGGGTATGCTTATTTTCCATCTCTAGTATTATTTTCATGAATTTTAAAAAGCCAGCTAAAGTCATTAGCTGGCTTTTTTGTATTAAGTGTCAATATTACAAGAGCCAAGAGCATCTATAGATGCCTTTGATTTTTGAGTTATACCTACTCGCCTAATTCAGTGCGTTATTTTGAGGCGATAAAATCTTGTCGATAAACCGCGAACACGTCCGACTATGGCCAAGGTACATACGTCCAGTAGGCAAGGCAAAAAACTTGCTATTTAGTTGTTCTAAATAAGAAATTTCAACGCAGTTAGTGTCTAATTTACACCTTCACAATGAGCGATGAATCAACAACCATTGATATTAGGAAAGGTAAATCTCCCATAAATGTGACAAGCAAAGGGGTAGACAACTTCTACCCCTTTGTTTTATTCGTAGTCTGATGCGTAAGTATCTTCATAAGAGTGAGAGTAAAACTCGAATAGGTTACCAAATGGGTCTTCTAAATAAACCATTTGCGCTTGCTTGAGTTCATCTTCGGGGTGGTAACGATGAATATCCATACGAACTTTGCCACCATACTCTTCAACACGTTTAATCGCAGTATCAAACTGCTCCTTTGGCAGCTGTAAACAAAAATGGAAGATACCAAGGCGAGAAAAATCAACGTGATGACGCTCTTCGCGATCAACCATCTCAAAAAGCTCAACACCAATACCATCAGAAGTGACTAGGTGAGCAATATTGAAGCCTTTGAAGCCCTCACCGAATACCGCAATACACATGCGACCAATCGCTGATTCTCGCTCTTCTATCACCTTGGTGTTATTCATTACTATTCTGAGGCCTAGCGCTTTGGTGTAAAACTCAACCGCTTTGTCCATATTGCCAACCATAATACCGACATGATTCATTTTCATAAATTTCTCCAACATTTTTCAATAGCAACTCGACTTAGTCAGTAAATTCTATGGCGAGACATTGATTATATGAAATTATCAATTATTATTAATTCAATAATTTATTGTTATGGCTTTATTTGTGCTCAATCCAGTTTGGTTAGAAACATTTATTACCTTAGTTGATACGGGGCATTTTACAAAAACCGCCGAGAAGCTGTATATGACTCAACCGGGAGTTAGCCAGCATATCAGCAAACTTGAGGAATCGTGTGGATATAATTTAATTAGAAGAGATAAGAAGTCATTCGCGGTTACCGAGCAAGGTCGGTTAGTGTACAACTATGCCAAAGCATTGATCAGGGAGGAAAAGCTGCTCTTTGAGCAATTAAATTTTGACGACCCTTTATCAGGAGAGTGTACTTTAGCATGTTCTGGCTCAGTAGCCTTATTGCTTTACCCAAAGTTATTACAACTTCAAGTTCAACACCCCAATATTCATATTAATATTAAAGCAGCACCAAATCATCAAATTTTGACTGACATCAAAAACGGCCAGATTGATCAAGGAATTGTAACCGATATACCCAATGAGAGTTTCTTTGATTTTGAAACGCTTGGTCAAGAAGAGCTCTGCTTGATTTTACCACAACAGGCCAATACTAGTGATCGATACGCGCCCTTACTTTTAGAGTTAGGACTAATCAATCACCCAGATGCCGAGCATTATTTATCTTTGTATTTTAAGCAATCCAAAGAGCAAGAACTAACACAACTAGATGTTAGTAAAATCCCTATCGTTGGTTCAATTAACCAAATTAGTCAAATCTTAGAGCCAATCGCTCAAGGTGTGGGCTTTACTGTGCTACCAAAAAGTGCTGTCGGCGGCTTTCATAGCCCTGAGCATTTACAAGTTTTGCGGCCAACACAGCCAGTAATGGAAAGTTTATATTTAGTCTGTAAAAAAAACAGAGCATTGCCCGCTCGTTATCACGCCTTTAATACAATTATTCGGCAGATATGGGCGTTTAACCGATACTAGTACTTAGCCAAAATATCAATAACAGAAGTGAATAACGGAAGGGTGCTGGGTGCCAGCATAAATTTTTTATCCATATTAAATGTATCAGTGTAAACCTGCATAACCCAAATCATACTGAAAAAATCATCAAAAAACTCGTCATAGAATTTTCTTTGGCCCACCTGCATCTAGAGTAATAACAAGTGTCTGGCTACTCAAATTTGAGAAAAGGGTAGAAATACATGCAAGTTCTTTCCGCTCTTTGACTGAATGAACACTATCACAATAAGATTGACACAGACTGCTGATCATCGGCAACACTGGAAGTGTGACGACGTCAAAGTGGCTTGGTAATCACACTTATTTATCAAACTGTTTAGTCTAAAGTTTATATTTTTATCGTAGCTCTTGTTGCATTAGAGTGTCACTCTAGACAGCGTGGCTATTCTTTCAGAATCACGACTTGGAAAGTCTGGGTCTACGTAAATGTACATTCTAGCTATCAAATTATCATTACATTCAAATACACTACAAAAGCGCCCTGATGATATATGATTATCCGGCCACTTTGTGCCATCGCGCATAACTCCGCCTTCTTGCCCTTCTACCACAACAGTATTCCCAGAGACAATAAAGTTAAATTGCTCAATATCATGCCAAATACTATTGAGTGAGCTCCCTATCTTGTCACCAAACTCTAGTAATGCTTGTTTGCCAACCGCATCGCCAAATTTGGGGAAAAAGAATGTAACTTCGTCGTGAAACAGGTCTATATAGGTTGGATCTCCAGCATCTATCTTTTCAAAGTAAGCTTTCACCAACGTGATAAGGCTGTTTTTTTCCATATTTGAATTACTCCTTGTAATTGGATTGTCGCCATAGTTAATTAGGGCGAAACGCCAAAAAGCAATATACACAGTTCAAAAACCAGATAAAAAAACAAAAACCTCCCCCGTTGATTGCGCAATAGGTACATGCTAGTTTACGGATAAGTAAGATGCTGAGCATCTACCAAAAATGCAAACTCAAATACAGCTAGTTGATACTTGCTTTTCATATAGCTTTTGTATTCACTCGAGTTGTTTTTGCAAGGTTTCGGCATCGGGAAGAGACACGATAGCCCCTTTGCTCCAATATCAGTCAAGGTGATCTACGCCGAGTGTTAATATAGTGAGATAGACTTTTGTTTCAACTTAGAGAATTTAATACCAACGATGTCGCCCCTCTAGTCGCTATTTTGAACGATCCAGAAGTTACTCGATACCTCTCAACTAAAATTCCGCAGCCCTATACCCAACAAGATGCTCTGTGGTGGATAGAAGAGGGAAGTAAACAAGGCTATATTCGAGCAATTTGTGATGGTCAGCAACTTATCGGCTGTATAGGTGTCAACCCTGGGGAATTTGAATACCAATGCTCAGGGGAGCTTGGCTACTGGCTCGCAAAAAGTCATTGGGGCAGGGGAATAACACATCAAGCGGTTTTACAAATAGTTACTGCTGTGTTCAATGATACCGACGTTGTAAGGGTGTTTGCGAGCGTATTTGATGAAAATCACGCCTCAATAAAGCTACTAAAAAAATCAGGTTTCGAACAAGAAGCCATACTCAAGCGCGCAATTTTCAAAGCAGGGCACTTTTACGATTGCCATATTTTTTCGGTATTAAAGCCTTAAATCGATACGCAGTTTGCCATTATCTACTTTTTCTCGGTTGGTGTATTGATGACGTTTAATTATATAAATACTTCCCCCAATAAAACCTCTTAATCCAACCACAACTTATGGCAGGTTCGCTCTGAAATCAGCGTGAAGCGTTCAACCCATTCGATCAAGCCCTCAATTGCCATTGGTTTTGCATATAAATACCCTTGAACATACTGACACCCCAAGTTTTTTAGACTGTCCAGCTGACCTTGCTGCTCTACACCTTCTGCAATCACCTTTAATGAAAGACTTTTTGCCATAGACAATATTGCATTGACTAAAACCGCTGCATCTTGGTTTTGATCAATATCTTGAATAAACCCTCTGTCTATCTTTAATGTATTGATTGGAAAGCGTTTGAGGTAACTCAGCGAAGAATAACCCGTTCCAAAATCATCAATGGCTAAATTCACGCCAGTTGCTCGCAAACTTTGTAACCACTCAGTAACCGCTTTATCGTCTTCTAATAATATGCTTTCGGTAATTTCAAGGGTCAGATTTTCAGGATGAAACCCTGATTGCTGCATAATTTGCTTAATGATAGTGGCATTAAAGCCTAACCGATATTGTTGACTCGATACATTTACCGTCAGGTAGCAATTGAGTCCGATGGCTTTATTAAGCCTACGAATATCTCCACAGGCCTGTCCTAATAGCCACTCCCCCAAAGGTGCTATCAGACCACTTTCTTCAGCCACAGGAATAAATTCTGCGGGTGAGATATATTGACCAAAATCAGTCGGCCAACGCATTAAGGCCTCTACGCCATATAGTTGGCCTGTCACAATATCTATTATGGGCTGATAATGTACGGTTATCTTTTTATGTTCTAACGCCACTCGCAGATGTTGTTCTAATTCAACTCGGCGATTAACCTGCTGCTGCATCTCTTGCGCAAAGAAATGGTACTGATTCCGCCCAGCCTCTTTGGCTTTATACATCGCTAAATCTGCCAGTCTTAACAGCTCTTTTTGATCTTTTGCATCACCTGGTAAAATTGCGATCCCAATACTTGCACCGGTGAAAACCTCAAACCCATTAATGACAAAGGGCTCACTCAATGCTTTGACGATTTTGTCGGCAACTTGGGCTGCGTGATCTGGATGTGTAATTTGGCTAAGCAGCAGCACAAATTCATCACCGCCAAAGCGGCTTAGTGTGTCGCTTTTGCGCAGTAATTCATTTAACCGTTTTGCAACAGAGATAAGCAATACATCACCCGCTTCGTGCCCCATGGTATCGTTGACGCGTTTAAATCTATCTAAATCAATAAATAGCACCGCACTTTGATGTTTTGTGCGACTCATTCTTTTGATGTCTTGCTCAATTCGTTCAAGTAACAACGTTCGATTTGGCAATCCGGTTAGCACATCATAATAAGCTTGGTATTCAATCTGTTCTTCTTGGGCTTTACGCTCTGTCATATCAGACAAAATAGCCACATACTGCTGTACCAATCCTTTATCGTCATAAACCACACTAATCGCTAACCATTCTGGATACAAAGTACCATCTTTGCGCTTATTCCATATTTCGCTTGCCCACTGACCTTGGGTATTCAGCGTACTCCACATTTGGTCATAAAAATGTCTGTCATGCTTTCCTGAACTCAGAATATTTGGCCGTTGTCCTAATACTTCATGTTCTTCGTATCCTGTGATTTTGGTGAATGCGGGATTGACGGCTGTGATCTCCAACTTGGCATTTGTTGTCATGATCCCTTCTTGCGTCGCATTGAAAACCGCTGCCGCAGTTTTGAGCTGTGCGCTCGCACTTTTCTGTGCGGTTATGTCTTCTTTAATCGCGATAAAATTAATTATTTCCCCTTGCTGATTCTTAATCGGAGAAATTGACGCATATTCCCAATAATAGTCACCTGACTTACGACGATTAAAAAACTCTCCGCGCCAAACTTTACCTTGCTTGATAGTTCGCCATAGTGCTTTGTAGTCTGTAAAGCCTTGTTTAGACCCCAACACCTTCGGTGTCTGACCTTTTATTTCCGCAAGTGAGTAACCTGTTACTTGCTCAAACTTGGGGTTCACATACTCAATTCGAGCTCTTGGATCGGTAATAATGATAGAAGCAGGACTTTGCTCAATTGCATGGCCCCACTTTCTTAGCTCTTCTTCAGCTTGTTTAAAGGGGGATACATTAACACTGACAAATACTTGCCCATTATTGTGCGTCTTTGTTTGCTTTATTTGAAGCCAAGTACCCAAAGCTGTTTGATGTAAATTGGAGTCAGTGTTGAATATGTCACCAAATTGATGCTGCCATTGTTCTAGTTTACGGGGCATGGAAGATTGGTCTTCAACAGCAAAGTGTTCACACCAAGCGCTATTACAAAGCAGTAAATTGCCAGAGCGGCTAAATAATGCAAACCCCTCCGTCAGGCGCGCAACAGCGTCAGATAACGTTCTGCTGGTGCTTAGAATTTTATTTTTAGCTGCATATAAACGATTTGCAAACACAATAAGCAATAAGAACAGCACAATTGCCAGCGTCAATAGTAGTTCATTTTGTTGTTTGGCTTTTTCTAATGTCTGGCTATGGTAACGATTGTAACTACTGTAAAGCGCAGTGAAAGTATCGCTACTGGGTAAATTGAGAAACCGTTGCCTTGCCTGCTTTAATTCTACACTCCTTGTCACCGCGACATTAAAATGCTGATAAATTAGCTTTGCTACGTCACTTTCAGATGGAATATGTGGGATAGGTTCAATAGCAAATTCATATAGCTGCCCAAGCATTAAATTTGCAAGCGCTCGATTAGCCTTTGTTGCAAGTTCGGGGTCGCTTTGTTCGAGTTCTTTCACTAACTCAGGAAGGTAGAGCAAGCTGTTTTTAATACTGGCAGCAGCTGTTTTTATTGACTCAACTTGTAATACTTTTTCACTCAATAACGCCCGATACGCTTCATATTGCCGCAGTACATCTGGATCTGTATGGTTAAATAGCTCATGCTTCTGGGTTGTGTTTAGCTCATCAATGGCGTGTGCAAGTTGCGCTAACTCATCATATTGATTGAGCTGCGCACTCAACATTTGCAGTACCGCTGCATCAAGTTTGGCATCTATGCTTTTTGCTTCAATCAATAGTGAAACTCGAGCTTGATGCACATGACTATTTATTTCTTGTTGCGAGTAAAAATACGCGAAAAGCGCAATCGGTGCACACAGCAATAATGCTTGTACACCAATGAAAGCTTTATTCCTCATTTTGTCTTTCCAAATCCATTTCGTGATGATGTCCAGCTAAACTATTAATGAATGCAACTAACTTCTGCATGTCTGTGTCAGGGATTTTTCTGCCAAGCTGGTACCTGGCCATTGCCTCGATTGCCGACTCTAAACTTGTATGACTACCGTCATGAAAAAAGTACGCTTGTTTGCTCGCGAGTCGCAAGCTCGGCACCTTAAACACAAAGCGATCTTGCTCATTTCCAGTAACGTTAAAACGGCCAAAATCCGCTTTTTTAATTGGTGTATTCCTATCGCCAAAATAATCACCAAACGTACCCATTCTGGCAAACATATTACCGCCAACATTACGTCCCTGATGACAACTAATACAACCATAGCGCTTAAATAGCTCGTAGCCCGCGATTACCGACTCAGGTAATTTTACGCTGCTATCTTTGAGCCATAAATCGAACGGTGCATTGAGCGTAATTAACGACTCTTCAAAATTCGCTATCGCATCTTTTACTGTGTGCGGGGTTATTCCTCGCGAGTACACTTTAGCAAACTGTGCGACCAACACTTTATCTTGATTTAACTTAGCGACGACTTCTGGCCAAGTCATATCATGTTCTTTTGGGTTTAAGATAGGAGAGTCAACCTGATCATACAGCGATTGTGCGCGGCCATCCCACGCTTGGCGAATATTTAAAGCGGCATTGTAAACAGTGGGAGTTTTTAGCTCACCGAGCGCGTTATTAACTCCTCTGGAAAGGGGCTTTACATCTGCACCATGACTGGGCAATTGGTGGCATGATGCACAACTGACTTGATCTCCTCGAGAAAGTCGCTTATCAAAAAAAAGCGCTCTACCTAAGCTTACTTTATCCGCATTAAGCCCCGTTATAGGCTCAAGTGGCAAAATTGGTTCATTTGCAATTCCCAATAATGGAAACGCAAAAAGCAATAAACTCCAAATTCGCATACACTTCGCCCAAGTTGCCATCTTAATGTAAAAGATAGCAACATTCGGCGTTGCAAATTTTGATTTAAAATAAGCTTAGTAATAGAAGTTATGTTTTCTTATTCACTCCCCCCGTACGGCTAAGCTTGTCACTTCACTTAGCCAGTTATCAATGACCTCTGAGGTTGCCAAATGGGCAGGGCCAAATAACGTGTATTGCGTTGGTGCTATGCCACAAAACCCGAGCGTTCCATGTGTAAGCTGAGTAATTAGTCCTTCAGCAGCCTGTTCCAAATGCGTTTGCGGCGCGTCAGAGGTTAGAATAACCCTTGCTGTTTTATTCGGTAAAAGCTTTTCAACTTCAGTACCTGTTTCACTGTATTTAAAAGCAAACCCGGGGAGTAATGTCCTATCGATTAGCCCTTTAAGCTTAGCTGGTAACGCCAGCCACCAAAGTGGGCTTACTATTACAATATGCTCTGCCCACAGTAGGTTTTGTTGGAATTGCTGTAGGCATGGCTCTACAACTTGGTTCGCTTCATAGCCATACATCAAATTGACTTCGAAGTGCATCTCATGGAGGTCCATTCTACGCACTTGATGTTGAGTGCTTGCTGCTTTAGCGTAACTTGTGGTGATCGCATGACACAGGCTTTTGTTCTTGGGATTACCATTCAGTAACAGTATCTTTTTCATTTTCGTTTCCTTATCCAGTGACTAAGAAACGATTGTACTGTCTCCCCTTAACGGGAGAGTCAAGTTACTCTACCTGTGGCTGCCATGGTGTTAACTGTGGGCATTCATCGAGCGATACGATGCAGTGTTCAATACGCTGTATCTTTTGCTGAAGCTCTGTAATTTGCTCTATGAAAGCAGCTTTAAGCTCAACTAAAAATGCGTTGATTTCAATCCAGTTGACTTGCCGCCCTGTAATTTTAATCACCTGCTGTAATTGCTTAATCGACACCCCAAGCAACTTTGCTTCTTTTATTAACAACAGCAGGTCGACATCCTCTTGCGAATAAACACGATACTTACCAACTCGCTCAGGCGTAGGAATAAGCCCTTTCTCTTCGTAAAAGCGAATAGCTTTGACTGACAGCCCAGTTAGCTCAGACAGCTTGCCAATATACATTTTTAATTCTCCCTGCTAAAAGCAAAATAATGGTTTACAGCCTCTGTAAAAGTTGTAACTATCGGGATGAAAACCAGCCACACGCAAATTAAAAGTAGCATCAAGGAATAGCAAAAGATGTATCAGTTATTTTACTATCCGCGTAATGCCAGTTGGGCACCACACCTTGTACTTGAGCACCTACAACTAGAGAAAAAACTGCTCTTAGTCGATAGAAAAACACAACAACACAAGTCTACGACCTATTTAGAACTCAACCCAACAGGACGGATCCCAACATTAGTCGACGGCGATGAGGTCATCTTTGAAAGTGCAGCAATTTGTTTGCATTTATGCGAAAAGCACCCTGAAGGCCAGCTCATCCCAGCGCCAGCAACCTCACAGCGAGCCACATTTTATCAGTGGCTTTTTTATTTAACCACCACAGTTCAGCCAGAGCTCATGCTGTATTTTTATCCTGAAAAGTATCAGCTGTCACCAAAGAACAATAAGACTATGTCTCAAGTCGCTGAGCAACGAGTCGGCGACATGTTTGCACTCATCGACAAGCAGTTAGCAACACATACCTACTTAGTTGGTGAGCAGCTCACGCTTTGTGATTATTATTTATTTATGTTGGCTCATTGGGCAAGTGGATTCAATACCGCGCCAAAGGACTATGTTAATTTGGGACGATTTATGCGGCTGATGGCACAGCACAAAGTGGTAAAAAGAGTGTGCGAAATTGAACAAACCGATCTAAGTTATTATAACTGAGTTATTATCCTGATATACCAAGGAGGAACGATGGAAACCTTAGTTAAAAACTATATCTCAGCCTACAATCAATTTGATATAGAGGGAATGTTAACCCTGCTCACCGATGATGTTGTGTTTGAAAACCTCGCCAATGGTGAAATTACAACACGTACAACCAGTAAAATGGAGTTTGCTGACTTAGCAAATCAGTCCGCAAAGGTATTTTCTGAACGCACTCAATCTTTAACCGCCGCCACGCAAGACAACGATCTGTTTATTGTTGATGTGACCTACAAAGCAAAATTAGCCCAAGACTTAGCCAATGGCATGAAAGCAGGGCAAAGCATTTCCTTGCAAGGCCGCTCAGAGTTTGCTTTTCGCGATGGCAAAATTTGTTTGATAAGAGATATAAGCTAACTTATTACGCTAAACTCGGGTTATTAATTTGGCAAAATCAGCGTGCTTTTCTATGCTGGTTTTGTCACTTTCATCATTAATTCACTTAGCAATGATAACTATTGTGTGTTCAGCCTAAGAGCAATTTAAATCAAACGGAGAAGAATAATGGGACTATTAAGTGGTTTACTTGGTAATGCGAGCGAAGTAGACAGTAACGAAGTTGATAAGTTATTAGAAGATACACTTATCACCGGAGAAGAAGTTGCACAAGCTTACAAGGTGATCCGCGACTTATTTATTTTTACCAATAAACGCCTAATTTTAATCGACAAACAAGGCATGACTGGTAGCAAAGTAGAAATGCTCAGCATCCCGTATAGCAAAATTACGAAGTACAGCAAGGAATCTGCGGGTCACTTCGACCTTGATGCGGAATTAAAAATTTGGATCGGCTCAGATCCAACACCAATTAGTAAAGAATTTAAAGCTGGCGACAATATCAACCAAGTGTATAAGATCATTTCACAATATTGTTTGTAGCCGCGCTGTAGTAAAAAGGCACATGAGTGTTGTGCCTTTCTTTTCGGTAAACAAATTAAGTTAGTTTTCGCTCTGCACGCAGGCAAAAAACCGCAGAAAAGAGCAAGGAAACAAACACTTGATTCCAAAAGTTGGAGACAAAGGGAGCAGCAACAAACTGAGATGCGATATGCCAAATACTGAGGTTTAGCAGAAAACCAAGTACAAACCCATAGCCTTTGTATTGTGCAAGCAATTGCCCCAGCTCTTGCCTAAAGCGCTTATATTTAGCTACTTTGCTCATTTTTATACTCCAGTTATTGATTAAACAGAACTCAGTTTAAATAAGAAATTTTTAACGCTGTTAGCATCAACTTTACTCCTTCAAACGCAGCAAGTATTAAGGCTAATTGGTATTAGATGAACACATTATGTGACTATATCAATGTTGCACTATGACTTATCAGACGCCACTTATCATCACTGCAGCGACACCAAGTAGAGTGCCTCTGGGCATGGTATGATCTCTCACCTAGAGCACTCTCAAGTGCTGAGATGTATGTAATGATCACCTGTGTACGACTCTGAGACACCAATTTATAATCCTCACTGACTATTTTATGCTTGCTAAGGTCTTCATGCTTTAACCCCGTTAGAATATCAGCTTTGGTCATCCCTTTGCTAAATAGGCCATCTTCATAAAATTCATCGTGAATATAATCCGAGATCCGTTCAATATCACTGCGCATTTGCGGTGTATGTAGCCCTTGTTCTAGGGCTACAATTTTTTCGAGTATGTCCATAAAAATAAGTTTGTTCTAGACTCAAAGCGTTTACTTTCTAGGCCATACACCAGCTAAACAAACGTCTGCAAACTTCTCAGCTTTTACTAATTCTATCACTACTTGAGCATGAGCCGCTTTGTTACTTTTTGCTCGATTTTTTAAATATGACATGTATATCTCCTTTACTCGTTGATCATAAAATGGTGCGCCCCAAGTTTTGGTAGCACAGATTGAAAAAACTGAATATCAAACAAGACCGCATGTTCTTTTGGTAACAGTGAGTCAACTTGAAATAAATAAGGGACTTGCGTTGTTGTGAGGGGATCTAGGTCTGAAGCCTGACAAGCAAGACAGTATGTTCTAATAATTGCCTGATAATGCTCGTTATATTCGATATTTTCTAATGGAGTTTGATGACCAAGTACTTCGCGCTTGCGCACTGGGTAGTGGTGAATAAACTGCCCAACCCCCTCGCAAAAGGACGCGTACTGATGTGTATGTAAAATAAAAGCATGAAACAGTTCATCAACCAGCTTGCTTGCAGCGGCCACTTTATGAGGCGAAATGATGGTAAATATCAAGTAGTCTTTTAACCCTTCAACAACTACTTGTATTTCCTTTTCAGATAACCTTTGCCCAAAATGAGTTTCCACATGCCAATCAAACCACGCGAGCACAGCCTCATCAAATTCATAATTTTCGATAAAGCTCACAGCACTTTCCTTTCCTGCAATTGCTCTCATCAGATCCCTTCTCCATATTAGCAACCAATTTAAAATATACAGTTCCTACTGATTAGTCAAAAGGGAAATACAAACTATTAACATCAGGTAGTGTCTGCAAGCGCCTTACTGTGTAATATCACAACCTTTTGACTAGGCATACTATCAAGCTCTTGACATTTATCTAAGTGTCTGCAAAATATCGTTTGAGTACTATTTATATTCGTCCACTTTCCCCTGATTAGGAGCTGCCATTACAATGAACAACTAAGCCCTTTGTAACTGACGAACTTATTATTAATTTTCAGTGCAAGGCTTATGGTTATCGTTGAGGCTTCTCAGACTAATCTATAGACTCTCATTTTCTATTTTACTGTTTATGGCTTTTACGAGTCTTTTTGCCTTTAGCCTTTTGCACTGCTGCAACTAGGAGCAGTAATTATGCCTTGGATACAGTTAAAGCAGGCAAGTTTTATCCTTGCAAATGGCCAATGTTTATTTTGCGATGTCGACTTAACAATAGAGCGACAATTTATTGCGATAACAGGCCCTAATGGGGAGGGCAAATCACACTTACTCAAAGTCCTATCCGGTGAACAGCCTCTAACCTCGGGCGAGCGCCTGACTCAGGGGGGGTCCTTTTATCTTCCGCAAGATTCGAATACCCGTTTTAGTCACGTTTCAGAGCTGCTTGGGCTTGAAGAAAAATTAGCAGCACTGCATCGCGCCCATCAGGGGTTAGCCTCTGAGCACGATTTTGACTTAATCGCAGATGATTGGCAGCTAGAATCAACTTGGCAAGCAACACTTGCGCCGCTAGAACTCACTTTGGAAACCCCCTTTACGCAGCTAAGTCCAGGGGCAAAAATGCGAGCCTATATCGAAGTATTACAATCCCAGCCAGCAATCCTATTACTGGATGAGCCGAGCAATCATATGGACAGCAACAATAAGCACTGGTTAGCTGAACAGCTAAAGCACCACAAACATGGTGTGGTTGTCGTCACACACGATCCCATTTTATTGGATGAAGCCGACCATATACTTCACCTAAAACAGGGGGAACTAACTCATCACTCGCATGGATTTAACGCTTTTAAAGAGGCGTTACTTCAAACCCAGACCCGACAAAAACAACAGCATTTAGCAAATCGCGCAGAGCAAAAAGCACTAAAACATGCTTTGATTGCAGTGGGTTTACAATATCAAAGGCAAGCCAATAAAGGGAAAGCACAAGTGCGCGCTGGTAGCCAAAGTAAACTGGTTGCTGACTTTAAGTCAGACAGAGGAAGTAAGCGTCATGCCGGACAAACCCATAAAATTCAGCAAGCTCAAGATAGAGTGAAAGAAAGTGCAGTGTATTATCGAGAAGACAAACAGCAGTTTCACTTTAATACCACTACTAGAGCGAAAGAAAAAATCCGCTTATGTGAAGCCGAACTGTGCTTTGGACCAGAAAAGACACTAAACCTTTTTGCGGATACAACACAAAAACTCAGAGTAACAGGAGATAACGGCATCGGAAAATCCACTTTGCTTAAAACCCTTGCCGGTAAGCTAGAGTTAAAGCGTGGAGAAATTCAGCGCCCCACAACATGTATTTACTTAGATCAGCATTGTGCTTGGCTTGAGCAAGGCAATAGTATTTTAGACATTGCCGTGCGCTTACTTGATACACCACATCATAATATCATCACCAGTTTCGCAAGCGTTGGTCTTAAATTAGATAAAATATCTTCGCCTATCATGAAACTAAGTGGTGGTGAAAAAATGAAAGCCACGATTGTGTTAGTAGTGCAACTGCAAGGTTTTTTACTACTTGATGAACCCGACAATCACCTCGACTTAGAAGCACAGCAGGAGCTGGCTACCATGCTCAATCAGCTTCCTTGTGGATTTATACTGGTCTCTCACAATGAGCATTTTTGCAGTCAACTTACTAACATAAGAGCACTGCCGCTGTGTGAGCAATAGTCAACTAAGAAAGAAAAGGGGGAGGAAGGAACGCCTCCCCCTTTGGGCACTTAGTGGCGTCTCTGTTATGACCACTAAATAAAATGGGCTGAGACGACTGCACGTCTCAAACCACATGGGGACGGTTAGCTAAAGCGGTAATACCTCAAGGGTAGTGACATAGCTGCCGGTACGCTTTGTAGCAGGTAGTTGTGCTTTGTCGTCTTCATATTCCACTTCAAACCAATACATGCCTGGCTCAGATAGTGTTAGCGTCACTTCACCTTTGGCATTCGTTGTATATTTGCTTGGTTGACTGTTATCACGGTACTTTTCATCTTGGCGTACCACTATCACTTCAGCACCCTTTGCAGGTTCACCATCCATGGTATATTGCAAGGTAATGGGTTCACCGGTGTACAAGTCATTAGGGTGAGTTACCGGGTTTAGTTCTAGCCCTTTGCCCGTTGGCTCAAGCGCAGTGTTATTGGGTGCCCCCAAAGTTACAAATACTTCTAATCGTCTTGCAACGTCGGCCACACTTAAATCTTTTGCCGTTTTTGGTACTTCTTTATTAAAGGCCTCTACTGAGCCAGTTTTTCCGCGCCCTGGCCAGTAGTGCTTTTTACCGTTTTCATCAGTCCAGCGCGCCACCAGCGAGCGACTTTGATTAAACACTTTGTAAGTGCCTTGCTGATTGAGCTCAATGTCAAATACACTGCGATACTTAAGTTTTGCGGCGTTCTTAAGTTCGACCTTGCTACCAGAGGGAGACAGTGCAGATAGACGCTCTAGTGGATAAGCATAATGATCTGGGTTAAAGATCCCATTGGCGATGGCAGCATCAAACGTGATCCATTCGCTGTCACCAGACACCACGGTGGTACTTGGCTTGATCCATACTCGGTGCGCTTCACTTAACGGGCTATATGCGGCTAAGGCAACTAAGACACCAGAAACTAACGTTGAAATTTTCACGATTAAGGCTCCATTGTTAAAATTGTTGTAGCGAGTTCAGATTTACCTTCTGCAATCACAGTGACAGGTGCAGTGATAGGTAAGGTCACTGGCAGTTTCAATACTTCACGACCTCCAAGCTCACGAGCAGCCTCGACAAACAGCGTGTACTCACCCGCAGGTAAAGCTTTAAACTCGTTGCGCCAAGGGGCTAAATCAATCTTTGCCGTACCTGGACGCCTTGTCGCACCAGTCACGCCATCTACAGGCATGGATAGGCTACGGCCGCTTCTACGCCACCATAGGCGTAAGTCTTTTAGCCACTTTTCACCTTCTTTATCCGCCATGTTTACGTCATACCAAACGGCAATATCGGCAACTCGCTGTTGTTTGCTGTTCGCCAGCCATACTGCTATATAAGGTGGGTGATATTCCGCGACGTTTAAACGCGGGATAGTGATTTCAACTTCATCAGCTTTAGCGTGCACGGGTACCATCAGCACTAGAACAGGTAATACAAAGCCTGCTGCGACGAGCGGCCAAGTCGACTTTCTTCCTCGTGAATGCTTGTATAAAAGCCATAATCCTGTAAGCGAAAACACTATACAAGCTACTGAAAACACATCAATAAACATACGCCATGCAAATCCTGTATTACGTCCTTTGTGAAGATCGTTAAGGTATGATACCCAACCACGATCTGTGATCTCTTGATAAAACTCACCGCTATCAAGGGCGACGCTAAACCAGCCATCACCACCTGCTCTTGGCAGCGCAACATACAATTCGTACTCGCTCCACTGCACTTGCTGTAGTGCAGGTAACGCCGTACCTGTGTGTGACTGATACCAAGATTGAAAGCTGCGTGGCAGCGCTGTTTGCTCTGCCGCCGCGTTAAGCTGGGTCAACAGCGCGCTTGGCAGCACCGCTTCTTTGGCATGTGTGGTTGGTGCAGCTTCTATCTGGCTCGCGTGATTTAAGGTGATCCCAGTCACGGCAAACAGCAGCATGCCCACCAAACACACGGCAGAGCTCATCCAATGCCAAGTGCGCCAATCAAACAGCTTTTTAAGTCGTCGATTCGACGACTTAGCCACTGAGCGAACTCGTGTCATTAAAAGCTCCACGCCAATGAAGCCCAATAGCGACGACCGTCTTCAAAGTAGCCGTATTCTGCTTCAGTAATTTCTTCATCGAAGAGGTTGTAAATCCCAAACCCAAGCTTGATCGCTTCGTTCAGCTGATAATTTGCACCTAAATCGGTTAGGTTATACGAAGGTGCGACTAAGCTACTTTGCGAAGGACCTGTTACCGGCTGGCTTTCTTCACCACGATAGTGGAAGCGTAACCACGTGTTTAGCTCATCCGAATACTGATAATTAAGCGACGTTTGGAACAGATGTTTAGGTAACTGATTTAATGGGCTACCAGCATACACTCCGGTTTTTTGCTCCGAATCTGTGTAGGTATAGTTTGCGCTAAGCGTTAGTTTTTCCGTCAATTGACCCGAGAAGCTAATTTCCCCCCCTTGGGTTACGGCTTCATCAACGTTGACATAAGTTGTCGGTAACGAGCCAAACTCGTTAGGGCCGTCCGTACATTGAGTTAGTGGACACGACACCCGTGAAATTTTATCGTCAAACTCGTTATAGAATACTGTTGCGGAGGTGCTAACCCCTTTAGCAAGCTCAACGTACACACCTAGCTCATAGTTAATCGAAGTTTCAGGGTTTAAATCTGGATTACCGTAAATATTGCCACCACGGCTCACTTGACCCCAAGCTGCAGTACTTTGACGCAAGTTCGGCGCTCTAAAGCCGGTTGAGATCCCTCCTTTAACCGTCACCGCGTCTGATGCAGTATAAACACCGTATAAGCGCGGGCTAAGATGGCCGCCAAAGTTACCGTCTTTGTCGTAGCGTAGTCCCATAGTCAGGGCAAATGATTCAACGATACGCCACTCATCCTCAGCAAATACCGACCACTGATCGTTGTCGACTTGCTGCAAATCACTAATGCGATTACTGGTTTTGTCGGTCAAATCTTCATTAAGATAAGCAACACCGATTGAGCTGGTATGAGACTCACCAAGCGGTAACGTCCAAAGAGACTGGAAATCGACGTTTTTAACAGTCATCTCACGGGATTTATTGTCAAACTCTTCATGTTTTAAATAACTACGAGAACTACCAAATGACCAGTAACCGTTATGCGTCAAAGAGATTGACTCACTATCGTATTCGGTTGTAGTGGACTCAGGACAACCACGGCGGCCACACGACTCACCTGGTGCAAGTGGTGCAACCGTTTTACCGAGTGTTGCATCAAGCGTTTGTGAGGCAATGCCATAATCCAATAGCCATTCGTGTTCATCTGATGGGGTGTAGGCCAGCTTTACCTTCAGCGTGTCGGCATCGCGACCTCTAAAGCCAGACACGATTTCGTCTTCGTCTCTGTGCGTAGTTTGGCCGTAGATTTGTACCCCTAAGGTATCTTTGATTAGCGAGCCCGCAGCAAAGAAATTAGCCTGATATATATCACCTGAGCGGCTGCTCTCCTGGCTGGTTGCATCAACTCTGACTTCTCCATGCCACTGTTCAGGCGTTTTTTTTCGTGATAATGTTAATTACACCGCCAATTGCATCAGAGCCGTACAGCGAAGACATAGGCCCGCGTACCACTTCGATACGTTCAATGGCAGCAACAGGAGGTGTCCATGCACCTTCAACACCTGGGCCGTCACTATTTGGCCGAGTTTCACGCGAACTTTGTCTTTGCCCGTCGACTAAAATAAGCGTGTACTGACTGCCCATACCGCGAAGGCTAATATCTTCCCTGTCTCCGCCTCCAGTTACTACAACTCCGGGAACATCTGTCATGGCATCAGTAAGATCTCGATAAAAGCGCTGCTTTAGCGCTTCTTGATTGATAACACTAACTGACGCCGGCGCATTTTTTAGCAGTTGCTCAAATCCAGAAGCGGATACGACGATCACTTCCACCTCTTCTTTTATTTCTGATTTTGCATCACTTTGTGCAAGTGAAGAAAAAGGCAGGGCAGCTGCAACAGCTAAAGAGAGTGGCGCCAAACTACGACAGGCCATCAACATCGAGAAACCTCCATGATAGAATACAAGATAAATAACAATTATTTTCATTTGTAATGGTATGATGATTGCGTATTTTGGAGCAATGCGGTTTTTCTTAAAGGTATTTTAAGCAGGTCTTAACAATGAATCAGAAATTGACTCGCGGACTCAAAGTGTTCGCAAAAACGGTAGAAGCTGGCAGTATGAGTAAAGCCGCTGACTTATTGCATATGACCACCTCGGCTGTCAGCCAGCAGATCAGCAAATTAGAGCAAGACATAGGCCTAAGTTTATTTAATCGAAATACTCGTAACCTCACGCTCACCGAAGCGGGCACTATTTATTACAACTCTGCGATACAAATACTACAAACCGCAGAGCAGGCCGAGCATGAACTCGAGTTATTACAACATACGCCATCTGGCATATTGAAGATTTCTGCCCCTATCGGGTTTGGAGGAGGGCTACTCAGTAAGCCTCTGCGCTATTTGAGTGAGCAATTTCCACAAATAAAAGTCGATTTGATCCTCACCGACGAACCAATCGATATCATCACTGAAGGCGTCGACTTAGCTATCTGTATAGGCCCTTTACAGGACTCAAACCTTATCGCCCGTCATCTTGCTGACTGGCAGCTAATTCCATGCGTAAGTTGCCATCATCCTTTATCAAAACTCAATATTGAACATCCCGATAGCTTAGCGCCACATGCGCTCATCGGCCATACTAGTAGCAAACAGAATCCTTACCATTTAAGCCATCTACAAACCCACCAGCAAGTAGCGCTACCTGCTGCACGATTTATGGTAAACAATATGCAGGCTTGCATTCAGCTTACCTTAGATGGCATCGGTTATGGCGTATTACCAGAGCCAGAAATTAGGCATCACCTCTCATCAGGCAGGCTAAAAAGACTGTGTCCTGACTGGTCGCTAAGGGAATATAGTGTGTATGCAGTGACACCGCACCGCGATACGGTCGCAGCAAAAACGACCGCAGCAATTGAGAGTCTAAAAGAGTGGTTTACTGAAGTATCCAACGATAGCCAAGTGTTCGTTGGCGACTTTAATTTCATTTAAACTGAGTTGAGGTAAATGCCATTTTAATAAAAAATAGCGAGCCAAATAGTGGGCTCTGAAGTGTCGGTGTAGCTCACTTTATGCTTTTGATGTGCGGGAATATTAAGGCTATCACCAGCCTTTAAGATTACCTTGCTATCGTCTTCAAAAGTTAATTCACCACAGCCCTGTAATACCAATACCCACTCATTTTCGTCTTGGTCGTAATATCCAGAGCTTGGGGAGGTATGACCGTTTGATACTATTCGTTCAATTCGGATGTTTGGATGAGAGAGTGCCATTTCAAAAACTTCTTCAGTTAAATCAGCTGGAATATCTTTAAGAAAGTTCATATTGTACTTAACCTGAAGTTTGGATAACTTAGTGGCACTTGCGTTTTGCTACCGCCCTGATACTTACCCACTTTAAATACAGCGTATTTGCGCCAGCACCAAGACCTAGTAAGACATTAATTCTCCTAAGCTTAGGTTACCTAGTCAACGATCGAGAAATAATTTGCCGCAACAGCACGTCCGTTTATCTGGTCGCGGCAAATTGGGAGAATGGTACAACTTGATTAATAAAAATGTTCAATATATTGTTCTCAGTATGTCGAAACAAGCAATCAGGGGCGCACATCTCACCACCTAACTAAGTGACTCCACTCGGATTTATTACCCAGTTGTACAGTCACCAATAAAGTTACACAATTTAACAATGTTTGTAAAACAATATTTAACATTAAATAAACAACATCGTTTTCTGCACTTCACTTTTCCACTACACCAAAAAATCCAGCCAACTTTCCCGTCACTCTTTTAGTCATACCCGTTACTTATACCAATTATCTTAATTAACCCGAGATCGGTTTAAGCCATCAGT
>NZ_RCSQ01000162.1:0-25812 GCF_004103255.1 Pseudoalteromonas sp. PS5 | reverse complement strand
TTTTTAACTCCCTATTTTGTTGCAGGTACGCTCTCTGTTGAGCAGGTTGAAGAAGAATTAGGAAATAATATTTCCCTCCTGTTAAAGGGAGTCGAAAATATGGAAACCATTAGTACGCTTGCGCATCAAAGCTCAGGGAAAGTGCAAGTAGATAACATTCGTCGTATGTTACTTTCTATGGTTGAAGATGTCAGAGCGGTGGTCATCAAGCTCGCGGAGCAAATCTGTCATTTACGTGCGGTAAAAAAAGCATCTGAAGAAGAGCGAGTGGTTGCAGCCAAAGCAGCTGCTAATATTTTTGCGCCTCTCGCTAACCGGTTAGGGATTGGACAGCTGAAGTGGGAACTCGAAGACTTATCTTTCAGATACCTGCACCCTGATACTTATAAATCGATCGCCAAAAAGCTCTCGGACAAGCGCTTAGACCGTGAAGCCTATATGGAAAATATGGTCAGCTCGGTGGCGCAAAAGCTTGCGGATGCCGGTGTTAAAGCGCAGGTGTATGGTCGTCCGAAGCATATTTATAGTATCTATAAAAAAATGGTACAAAAGAGCTACGAATTTGAGCAGCTGTTTGACATCAGAGCAATGCGTGTCGTGGTTGATGAGATCCAAGACTGTTATGCAGCACTGGGCATTGTTCATACCAGCTGGCGGCATTTAAACAAAGAGTTTGATGATTATATTGCGACACCAAAGCAAAATGGTTATCAATCAATCCATACCGTCGTGTTTGGGCCAGAAGGCAAAACTGTAGAAATTCAAATTAGAACTGAAGCCATGCATCGAGATGCTGAGCTTGGGGTTGCAGCGCACTGGATGTATAAAGAAGGCGCGTTGCCAGGTCGAAATTCAGGATATGAGCAGAAGATCAGCTGGCTACGCAAATTGTTGCAGTGGCAAGAAGAGGTGGTTGATGGCAGTGAAATTGCGGATGAATTGAAAAACCAGGTTGTTGAAGACCGTGTTTATGTCTTTACGCCAAAAGGCGATATCTTTGATTTACCACTGGGGGCGACGCCTCTTGATTTTGCGTATTATATTCACTCAAATGTGGGGCACCGCTGTATTGGAGCAAAAGTATTTGGCAAAATCGTACCTTTCACTTACACCCTACGTACTGGCGATCAAGTCGAGATCCTCACTCAAAAGAATGCGTCACCAAGTCGAGATTGGTTAAACCCATCGCTAGGTTATATTCATTCTTCAAGAGCACGCAGTAAAATTCATCATTGGTTTAAACAGCAAGATCGAGATAAAAACCTTCAAGCGGGCAAAGAGCTTTTAGATAGTCACCTGCAAAAGTTAGATATTACTTATAAAGACTTAGAACCTGCTATTGCACGTTTTAATTTTAAAGAATTAGATGACTTAATGGTAGCGATTGGAGCAGGTGACGTTCGGATCAATCAATTTCTTAATTATGTACAGGACAAACCTGAAGATACTCCTAAATTAAAAATTTCCTCACCAAAGCAAAGCAAAGGTGACAAAAATGCGGTCGTAGTTGATGGTGTGGGAAGTTTGATGAGTCATATGGCTAAGTGTTGTGAGCCGGTTCCAGGAGATGACATTGTTGGGTACATTACTCAAGGTCGCGGCATCGCGGTACATCGTTCAGATTGTGAGTCATTCGCGCATATTAGTGATAAGCATCCTGAGCGAGAGATCGCAGTAAGTTGGTCTGATAATGTTAAAGCCGCTTATTCTATTACTTTGAAGATAGAAGCACATGATCGCCAAGGATTGATCAGAGATATCAGCTCAGTGCTTGCAAATGAAAAAGTTAACGTACTTAACATGAATGTACAAACACAAGATGATAAGAATGTTGCTGTGTTTATGATGAAAGTTGAAGTAGATGATTTGTCCGCGATGCACCGGTTGCTGACCAAGTTGATGCAGATTGAAGGGGTATTCGATGCCAAGCGACTCTAAATCCAATGTTGTCCCTGATATTGAGAAACTGTTGCAGATTATGACGCAGCTGCGCGACTCTGACACAGGTTGTGACTGGGATAAACAGCAAACGTTTAACTCTATTGTGCCTCATACATTAGAAGAAGCACATGAGGTTGCTGATGCTATTGAGCGTGATGATTTTGTTCACCTAAAAGAAGAGCTGGGTGATTTACTATTTCAAGTCATATTCTATGCGCAGTTGGGTAAAGAACAGGGGCTATTTGATTTTGCAGATATAGTGCAGACGCTGAATGAAAAGTTAGTCAGACGTCATCCTCACGTGTTTGCAAAAAAAGAAAA
Source organism: Pseudoalteromonas sp. PS5 (assembly GCF_004103255.1). Taxonomy (NCBI): domain Bacteria; kingdom Pseudomonadati; phylum Pseudomonadota; class Gammaproteobacteria; order Alteromonadales; family Pseudoalteromonadaceae; genus Pseudoalteromonas; species Pseudoalteromonas sp. PS5. Next base: position 23,550 of record NZ_RCSQ01000162.1, on the reverse strand, counting down.
GCTCACAGATGCGGAACTTGAGGAGCAATGGCACAAAATAAAGCAGCAAGAGAAATCAAGGCGACCAACTGATGAATTTGCGGCTGATATTCCAAGTAGCCTGCCGGCATTAACCAAAGCTTATAAAACCCAAAAACGAGCTGCTAAGCTTGGATTTGATTGGCCGAGTTATCACGGTGCGTGGGACAAAGTGCAAGAAGAAATTGCTGAAGTAAATGAAGCTCTGCAGGTTGACCCATTGTCTGAACATACGGCTGAAGAAATAGGGGATTTGCTGTTTGCTACCGTAAACGTAAGCCGCCACATTAAGAGAGACCCTGAACAATTACTTCGCCAAGCAAATGAAAAATTTAAACACCGTTTTGTGCAAATAGAATCGGTGCTTAATGAGTCATCACTTACACTAGAAGAAGCGAATTTAGCACAAATGGATGCTGCATGGGAAACGGTGAAGCGCCGTCAACGCGGTTGTAAATAGGATGTCGATCGCAGAGTCGTAGTACCTTTGGCTAAATATATTGTAGACCTGAGTCATTTTTAGCTGGAATGACTTGGGGCCTTTTGCTATACTATCGCCCCGTCTTGATTCTTATTTAAATTCCAATTTTCCTGAAATTTCTAGGGTTCGCATGAGTACAAAATTTATCTTCGTAACGGGCGGAGTAGTATCCTCCTTGGGTAAAGGTATTGCAGCTGCTTCTTTGGCCGCTATTTTAGAAGCACGTGGCTTAAAAGTAACGATTTTAAAGTTAGATCCTTACATCAATGTTGACCCTGGGACAATGAGCCCTATCCAGCACGGTGAAGTATTCGTAACCGAGGACGGCGCGGAAACAGACCTTGACCTTGGCCACTATGAGCGTTTTATTCGTACCAAAATGACCAAGCGTAACAACTTTACACAAGGCCGTGTATTTGAAGATGTGTTACGTAAAGAGCGCAGAGGTGAGTACCTAGGTGCTACTATTCAGGTTATTCCTCACATCACAAACGACATTAAGCGCCGTGTACTTGAAGGTGCAGAAGGCCATGATGTTGCTATTGTTGAGATCGGTGGCACAGTTGGTGATATTGAATCACAACCTTTCCTAGAAGCAATTCGCCAATTAGGGACTGAGCTTGGTCGTGAAAGTGCTTTGTTTATGCACTTAACGTTAGTGCCTTTCTTAGGCCCTGCGGGCGAAGTTAAAACTAAGCCCACACAGCATTCTGTAAAAGAGCTTCGCTCAATTGGCATTCAACCTGATATTTTGATCTGTCGTTCAGACCGTAAATTACCTGCGAATGAGCGTGCGAAGATTGCACTGTTCACGAACGTTGAAGAAAAGGCAGTTATTTCTCTGCAAGACGTTGACAGTATCTATAAGATCCCAGCGCTCTTAAAGTCGCAAGAGCTAGATGATATTATCTGCCGTCGCTTCTATCTTGAGTGTCCAGAGGCGGATTTATCTGAGTGGGAACAAGTATTATATCAAGAGTCTAACCCAACCGGTGAAGTGACTATCGGAATGGTGGGCAAATACATCGAATTGCCAGATGCTTATAAATCTGTAAACGAAGCATTAAAACATGCGGGTTTGAAAAACCGTTTAACGGTTAACATTGAATATGTTGATTCACAGGATATCGAAAGCAAAGGTACTGAATTACTTGAGCACCTTGATGCCATCTTAGTCCCTGGTGGGTTTGGCAACCGTGGTGTAGAAGGTAAGATTTTAGCTGCTAAATATGCCCGTGAGAACAATGTACCATATTTAGGTATTTGTTTAGGTATGCAGGTTGCGCTGATTGAATATGCGCGCAACGTTGCGGGTCTTACCGGTGCTAACTCGACAGAGTTTGATCTGGAAAGTCCGCACCCAGTTGTTGGCCTTATTACTGAGTGGTTAGATGCTGATGGTAAGATTGAAGTGCGTACCGAAAACTCTGACTTGGGCGGTACAATGCGTCTTGGTGCACAACTTTGTCACTTGAAAGAAGGCTCTAAAGTGCGCGAAGTTTACGGTAATGCCGAAATCGTTGAACGTCACCGTCACCGCTATGAAGTGAACAACAACTATGTTAGCGAACTTGAAAAAGCAGGTTTGCAATTCACCGGTCTTTCAGAAGACAAAAAGCTAGTTGAAATTATCGAAAATAAAGATCACCCTTGGTTTATTGCAGCTCAGTTCCACCCTGAGTTCACATCAACGCCTCGAGATGGTCACCCATTATTTGAAGGCTTTGTAGCGGCGGCACACAGCCACCAAAAGGCGTCTTCATAACTAAGAAAAAGCCGTGCTCTTGCACGGCTTTTTTGTAGCAGAAGGTTTTGCCACAGGCACTAATTAAGTGTTTGTCGCCAAGCCTTTTCTTATCTGCCCGCGCCTCAATGTGATACGTGTAAATTCTTCACTTTGCGACGCAGCAGAGATAGGGCAAACTGTAAAGTGGGTTTATTGACCCTAATATTCGCCTGCAACAAAGCAGTGCAACACACACCACTTTGGGAATAAGAGGAATCAAGATGTCAAAAATCGTTAGAGTGATTGGCCGTGAAGTTATGGACTCACGCGGTAACCCAACAGTAGAAGCGGACGTACACCTAGAATCAGGTGCATGGGGTCGTGCATGTGCGCCATCAGGTGCATCTACGGGTACCCGTGAAGCACTAGAGCTACGTGACGGAGATAAAACTCGTTACTTAGGTAAAGGTGTCTTAACTGCGGTAAACTACGTAAATAACGAAATCGCGGCAGCACTTGAAGGTCAAAATGCGCTTGAGCAACGTGCAATCGACCAAATTATGTTAGATTTAGATGGCACTGAAAACAAAGAAAAACTAGGTGCTAACGCCATTCTTGCAGTATCTCTAGCAACAGCAAAAGCTGCAGCACAAGATAAAGGTGTTGCACTATACGAGCATATTGCAGACATTAACGGTACAGCAGGCCAATACTCAATGCCAGTTCCTATGATGAATATCATCAATGGTGGTGAGCATGCGGATAACAACGTTGATATTCAAGAGTTTATGGTTCAACCTGTCGGTGCAAAAAGCTTTCGTGAAGCGTTACGCATGGGCGCCGAAATTTTCCACAGCCTGAAAAAAGTACTTAAGTCTCGTGGTCTAAACACAGCGGTTGGTGATGAAGGTGGTTTTGCACCAGATCTTAAATCAAACGAAGAAGCGCTGGAAGTGATTGTTGAAGCGGTTGCTGCGGCTGGCTATGAAATGAACAAAGACGTCACGCTAGCACTTGACTGTGCTGCATCTGAGTTTTATGTAGATGGCAAGTATGACTTAAAAGGCGAAGGTAAAACATTCGACTCAGAAGGTTTTGCTGGCTTCTTGGCTGATCTTGCTGCACGCTACCCAATTGTATCAATCGAAGATGGCCTCGATGAAAGCGATTGGGCTGGTTGGAAAATTCTCACGGATAAAATTGGTGATAAAGTCCAGCTAGTAGGTGATGACCTCTTTGTTACTAACACTAAGATCCTAAAGCGTGGTATTGAAGAAAGTATTGGTAACTCAATCTTGATCAAATTTAACCAGATCGGTTCGCTGTCTGAAACGCTTGATGCTATCAAAATGGCACAAGATGCAGGCTTTACTGCTGTCATTTCACACCGCTCTGGTGAGACAGAGGATGCGACGATTGCAGATTTAGCGGTAGCTACAGCGGCTGGTCAAATCAAGACGGGTTCACTTTGTCGTTCAGATCGCGTAGCGAAATACAACCAGTTACTACGTATTGAAGAAGCACTAGGTGAAAAAGCCATTTATAAAGGTCGTAGTGAAATCAAAGGGCAGTAAGTAGCAACTGCTCTGTTAATTTTAAAAACGCCAGTCACAGGACTGCGTTTTTATTTCTAACGCTCGTCATTCCAAATTTGACAATTTGCTTGACCGTTTCTAAACGTCCAACATATTTGGTCTGAGTTGCAGGCGCCATCTGTCATCCCGAGATCATTACCTCCTGCGACCATAGGTGTCATTTTTTTTGACATTGTGCCAGTTACACTGAGTTCTTTAATTGATTTCTTGTTGAACTTTAATTTCATTATCGTTTTCCTTCAATAGAAATATAAGCGTCAATCGAGGCTGTAATGCTATTTTAATTTACAGGTTAGCGATCAAGGCTCGATTAATTTTTACACTTTCATTTTTTGTTCGAAAAGTCAACAGTCGTATGCTCGATATGAGCTTCAGGTAGTCTATTACTATTTTGACTTGAGGCGCTCGAGCATAATACTAATTTGACTTAGTACTTGCTCAATTTGAAGGAGTAAATCTGACGCTAACCGCGTTAAAATTTCTTATTTAGAACAACTAAATAGCAAAATTTTTGTCTGGTTATCGACAAGATTTCCTCGTCTCAAAATAGACTACTTAATTAAGATAATTGGTATATTCTGAACGCTCAGCAAATGCAGCTGCTTAAGCGCTAAACTCTTGAGCGAGTATTGATTGGGTAAAATTAGTTTTTAAGTAAAATCCTCTAGGGAGTGTTTGGATGCACTTTCCATTCGGACCAATAGCATCTGTAAGTGCTTTTGCGTTCGCTGCCTTTGGCCTTATTTGCATGACTTCGCCCAGGTGTCCAGATATTTGATCTACGTTGCCCGTTGCGATTAATTCAATTTGCTCTTCCCAGTCTCTACGAATCTGCTGTTCTTGAACTGGACTTGGTTGCCACAAAAAACCTTGCCCGATAACTCGTTCCACCACAGGAATATCTCTCTCAGCTAATATAGGTAACCAAAGGACGTGAGAAAGCTTCTTTTTTACTGTTGAGTTGTACCATGTTAGCCCGGTTAACTGAGTGAGTGGTACAACGGAGACGTAGGTTGTCTCTAGAGGTTTACCATGATAACTAATTGGTAATGTTTTCAGCTCGACACCAATATATTCAAAATCGGGAATAGGTTTGGAGCCGGCGCTGGCACCCAAGGCGGCTTCAACCAGTTGCCCAACCCATCCTTTTTCTCTAAGTAAGTCTTGAGGTGTTTTAAAGGATAATTGCTCAGCAAGCTCACCTAATGTTAAGCCAGCGATGTTATCAACACGCTGCATAAGCTCCCCTACAGAGTGCGGTGGCGTAACGAATGACAAGTGATTCTCCAATATGTGGTGAAAGCATCATTATAAATGAAATCATAAGACGAAGTAAGTTGGTTAATTTACACTCAATTTGATTGTGGATTTAAATAGCCGCATGAACTTCTGTATGTATAATAGCTATCACCATGATAAATATAGGATTATTTTTAAAGTTGTAGGTTGTCAACTTAGTAGAATTGTCAGTTCTTTGGATAAATACAGGGCTATAAACATAATTATCCACAGAATATGTGGAAAACATAAGATTTAAAGTGTGTAACTATGTGTTTGTTGGTAATTTAAACGATAATTGATCGGGTTATGCACAAGTTGTGGGTAAGTTGAGAATATGCTGAGATAATTTAGGTATAGTAAGGAATTAAATTTGCCGTGACGCAGGAGTTGTGGAACAATCATTAGAAATCGACTTATAAATGAGGCACTAAGGTGATTGATGCCGAAGGGTTTCGTGCCAATGTCGGAATAGTGATTTGTAATAATCAGGGGCAGGTATTTTGGGCCCGTCGTTACGGACAACACTCTTGGCAATTTCCTCAAGGTGGAATAGATCAAGGGGAAACGCCTGAGCAAACGATGTATCGTGAACTTCATGAAGAAGTTGGGCTTAGGCCAGAAGATGTTGAAATTGTAGCAAGTTCTAAACATTGGTTACGTTACAAACTACCGAAAAGGTTAATTAGAAGAGATTCAAGTCCGGTCTGCATTGGGCAAAAGCAAAAGTGGTTTTTGTTGAAGCTGAGGTGCAAGGATGAGGATGTAGATTTATTACGAACCCATCATCCTGAGTTCGATGACTGGCGCTGGGTGAGCTATTGGTATCCAGTCCGCCAAGTAGTATCGTTTAAACGTGATGTTTATCGACGTGTTATGAAAGAGTTTGCTCCATTCGCAATGCCATTTGGCAAGCGTGAATCACATGGGCAAAAAGAGTTCTGGCGCAATAAGCGGTAAACTTAAGGAGCAGCAAGTGTTAGCAACGTTGAGATCGATTGCTGAATCAGTGGCACAGCAAAGTGACCTACAAAGCGCGTTAAATTGCTTTGTTACTATGGTTAAAGAGGCTATGCACACTGAGTGCTGCTCAGTTTATTTTGCAGATTATAGTCAAGACAATTTTATCTTGATGGCTACAGATGGGTTAAATCCTGAAGCAATCGGGCAATTCCGAATGGGATTTACAGAAGGCCTGGTTGGCCTTGTTGCTCAGCGTGAAGAACCTATCAATGTTGCGCATGCTCAATCTCACCCGAGATTTAAACTCTCCCCCGAAGTAAATGAAGAAGGCTACAACGCTTTTTTGTCTGTTCCTGTGGTTCATCAACGTAAAGTGCTTGGAGTCATTGTGGTGCAGCAGAAAATCGCTCGCGTATTTAGCCACGACGAAGAGTCTTTTTTGATCACGCTCTCAGCACAATTGGCCTCTGTGCTCGCAAACGCAGAAATTCAGACGTTATTACAGCAAGATGCAAGTAGTCATCGAACATCTGTCTTGAAAGGGGTTTCTAGTGCCCCGGGCATTGCTCTGGGGTCAGGTTATGTTGTGTTGCCTCACATAGACTTCAAAAGTATCGAAGCGCAGCATTGTGATAATAGCCAACAGCAAATTCAGTTATTTCATCAAGCTGTAGCGGCTACTCGTCAAGAATTTCATATTTTAGCGAAAACACTGAGCGACGATATCCCCAAAGAAGCTGTCGCTGTCTTTGAAGTGTACCAACAACTGTTAGACGCGAGAAGTTTAGGGACACAGGTTGAGTCCGAGATTGAGCGAGGTTGGAATGCCAAAACAGCGCTAAAAATAGTGATTGAAAAACTGGTAGCACAGTTTGATAGGATGAGCGACCCTTATATCAAAGAGCGCGCGATAGATGTAAAAGATATTGGTTTACGGGTACTTCAACATTTGGTATCAACAGAACAAGTCATCAAGCAGTATCCAGACAATACGATTATAATTGCACACACTTTAACACCAACAATGCTGGCCCAAGTACCAAAAGAAAAACTAAAAGGCGTGGTGAGTGTTCACGGTTCAGTCAATTCACATGCGTCTATTTTAACTCGTGCCATGGGAGTGCCTGCTATTTGGGGGATCGAAGACATTCCCTTACTACAGTTTGATGGTAAGTCCATGATTATGGATGCGTACTCCGGCCGTCTTTATATCTCACCTTCTCAAATGCTTGTTAATGAATATGTGGAAATAAAGCGTAAAGACAATATGCTCCATGATAAGTTTGAAGCGGAGCATGACTTACCGCCAATTACACTTGACGGAGAGCGTATTAACCTGCTCTTAAACGCGGGTCTTGATCTCTCTACAGAAACCATGAGCGCAAGCTATTGTGATGGAGTAGGGTTATATCGAACCGAGTCGTGGTTTATGCAAAAAGGGCAGTTTCCTACTCAAGCAGAGCAAGAAGTTTGGTATCGTGAGGTACTAACGCGTTACCATCCTGAGCCTGTCGTGATGAGAACGCTGGATATTGGTGGTGATAAAGTTTTAGATTATTTCGATATACGTGAAGATAACCCATTTCTGGGTTGGCGAGGTATTCGCGTATCCCTCGATCATCCCGAATTATTTTTAGACCAAATCAAAGCCATGATAAAAGCCAATGCCGGTCTTGGGAATTTGCAAATTATGCTGCCTATGGTGGGCCACAGTGAAGAAATTGATGAAGCGATAGCATTAATTGACCAAGCCTGCTTTGAGCTACAAGATGAATGGGCAGATCCATTTTACACAATCGATAGACCAGAAGTTGGTGTAATGCTCGAAGTGCCCTCAAGTATATACTTATTACCCGACTGGGCAACAAAAATTGACTTCTGTTCTGTTGGTAGTAATGACCTAACTCAATACCTGCTAGCCGTCGATAGGACAAATGCTCAAGTGGCAGATCTTTTTGACCCATATCACCCTAGCGTACTTAGAGTGCTGAACCATATTGCTCAGGAATGTGAAGCGCACGAGCTGCCGTTTAGTTTATGTGGCGAACTCGGCGGTGAGCCTGAAGGTGCGATATTACTGGTAGCGATGGGATATCGCCGTTTAAGTATGAATATTTCATCTTTGAACAAAGTGAAATGGGTACTTCGCCGGCTTAATGTAACAGATATGGAAACGCTGTTGCAGACCTGTTTGACACAGTCTTCTTCAAAGCAAGTTCGTCGAGTGATAAAGGAGTTTATGATTGAACATAGCTTTGCAGAATTACTCTACACCAGTCATCAAGCAAAGGGTGCTTCTTAACGCTATTTACGCTACCATTAGCGCGCAATAAGAAGAAGAGCTTTTGATGGACACTATTTTACTCATCGTTTTACTATGCGCTTTACTTGGCTGTGCCGTTGGTTTTCTTGCAGGTCTCCTTGGAATTGGCGGAGGCTTGCTAATTGTTCCGATTTTATCAGTCATACTTACTAAGTTCGCAATCATTCCCAATGAGCAAGTTGTCATAGTCGCGGTGGCGACGTCACTTGCATCAATTATTTTTACTTCGACATCTTCTGCAAAGGCCCATCATAAAAATGACAATGTGCCATGGCATATTGCGCCTTGGGTGATGTTGGGAGTTGCATTTGGCGCGCTGGGAAGTGGTTTTGCGGCGGTATTGTTACCAGAAAAAATCGTTAGAATCATTTTTGTGGTTAGTGTTATCGGTATTGCGATGAAAATGGCGTGGAGCTCCAGGAAACCGGCACAATCAACCAGAGTAATGCCAAAAGGGCCAATCCTTTCGGTGTTAACCTCTGTAACGGGGGCACTATCCGCTATGATAGGTATTGGTGGGGGAGCGTTGATTGTTCCACTATTGACTTTTTTTTTCACTTGATATGAAAAAAGCGATTGGGTGCGCTTCAGCGAGCGGCATCGTCATCGCAATTTTTGGCTCTTTTGGTTATATTGCCTCTGGTGCAAAACATGTGGATATTGAACACGGCTTTTTAGGCTTTGTCTACTTACCCGCTTTAGTCGGTATAGTAGCCACGTCTTGGTTTATGGCGCCTATTGGTGCAAAAGCAACGCATCATTTACCAGTGGCAACGATTAAAAAAGTGTTTGCGGCGTTACTGATTATTATCGCTGGCAATATGTTAATAAATTAAGGAAAGGCTATGGCTTTGCAGTTTCCACAGATAGACCCTGTGATTTTTTCCATCGGACCGCTGAGTGTGCGCTGGTATGGACTAATGTATTTAATCGGCTTTATGTTCGCTATGTGGTGGGCGGCAAAAGAGGCGAAAAAGCCGAATTCTGGCTGGAACAAAGACCAAGTTGGTGATCTTGTCTTTTATTCTATGCTTGGGGTTATTTTAGGTGGTCGTATCGGCTATGTATTATTTTATCAATTTTCTCACTTTATAGAGAATCCGCTTTATCTATTTCGAGTTGACCAAGGTGGTATGTCATTCCACGGCGGCGCGCTTGGTGTAATTACAGCTATTGTTATTTATGCAGTTAAACATAATCGCTCTATTTTGTCAGTTGGTGACTTTGTGGTACCTATGGTACCGGTTGGACTCTTAGCAGGGCGTATCGGTAACTTTATCAATGGTGAATTATGGGGGCGAGTTACAGACGTGCCGTGGGCGTTTGTATTTCCAACCGGTGGACCACAACCGCGCCACCCATCACAGTTATATGAAGCGTTTTTTGAAGGGTTAGTGTTATTTATTATGCTAGTTTGGTTCAGAAAAAAACCTCGCCCAGCAGGCAGCGTTGCAGGATTATTTTTAGCCGGATACGGTGTATTTCGTTTTGCTATTGAGTACTTCCGAGAGCCGGATGCCCATATTGGCTTATATGGCGGCATAATTTCGCAGGGCCAAATCCTATCTTTACCTATGGTAATAGCTGGTACCATTCTCATGGTGTGGGCATACAAGCGCGACAGTAAAATGACACCTACCGGACAAGCAAAAAGTTAAAGAGTAGCAATAATGAAACAATATTTAGAACTGATGCGCCATGTGCGTGACAATGGCACTAAAAAAGAAGACAGAACAGGCACGGGCACAGTCAGTGTGTTTGGTTATCAAATGCGCTTTAACTTACAAGAAGGCTTCCCATTAGTTACTACCAAAAAGTGTCATCTACGCTCAATTATTCATGAGTTACTATGGTTTTTAAACGGTGATACGAATATAAAATACCTAAACGATAATGGGGTAAGAATATGGGACGGTTGGGCCACAGATGAAGGTGACTTAGGGCCTGTATATGGTAGTCAATGGCGCTCATGGGTAGGACCAAACGGAGAGGTTGTAGATCAAATCAAAGATGTGGTTGAGCAAATAAAAACCAACCCGGACTCTAGGCGCTTAATTGTGAGTGCTTGGAACCCCGCGTTGTTACCCGACACACAGTACTCACCAAAAGATAATGCTGCCATGGGCAAGCAGGCGTTACCACCTTGCCATACGTTATTTCAATTTTATGTTCTAGATGGCAAGCTATCCTGTCAATTATATCAGCGTAGCGCAGATATTTTCCTTGGTGTGCCTTTCAATATTGCGAGCTATGCGCTGTTGACAATGATGATAGCGCAAGTGTGCGAGCTAGAGGTAGGTGATTTTATTCACACCTTTGGCGATGCTCACCTATACTTGAATCACATGGATCAGGTAGACGAGCAGTTAAACCGAAAGCCGTTCCCTAAACCAACAATGAGAATTAACCCTGAAGTTAAGGATATTTTCGACTTTAAATTTGAGGATTTTGAGCTGGTTGATTATCAGTGTCATCCTCATATTAAAGCACCAGTCGCTATTTAGGAGTTAACATGAAAGCCGTTATTCCAGTCGCAGGCTTAGGCACTAGAATGTTGCCTGCAACAAAAGCAATACCAAAAGAAATGCTACCCATAGTGGATAAGCCACTTATTCAATATGTGGTTGACGAAGCCGCTGCAGCAGGGATCAAAGAGATCGTCTTGGTTACTCACTCCAGTAAAAACTCGATTGAAAACCATTTCGACACTAGTTTTGAACTTGAAGCGACGCTAGAACAACGGGTAAAGAGACAGTTATTAGAAGAGGTGCAATCTATCTGTCCAAAAGGAATAACGATGATACAGGTTCGTCAAGGTGAAGCCAAAGGGCTTGGACACGCTATCAATTGTGCGGCACCGGTTATTGGCGATGAACCTTTTGTTGTCATGTTGCCTGATGTGTTAATTGATGCAGCTACTGCTGATCTAAGACAGGAAAATCTGGCCCAGATGATTGCACGTTTTGAGCAGCAAGGTTGTAGTCAAGTTATGGTTGAGCCTGTCGCGGAAGAGGTTGTGTCACAATTTGGTATTGTAGATATAGGCGGTGAAATGTTGGCTGCTGGCGAATCTAAATCTATGCACAACATGGTTGAAAAACCCAAACCTGGTACCGCACCTTCAAACCTTGCCATCGTTGGCCGCTATGTTTTAAACAAATCAATTTGGCCGTTGTTGGCAAAAACGCCAGAAGGGGCAGGAGGAGAAATCCAATTGACCGATGCGATAGCAATGATGATGGAAACTGAGCAAGTACAAGCGTATGCGCTTTGTGGTAAAAGCCATGATTGTGGCAGCAAGATTGGTTATTTGAAAGCGATTATAGAGCATGCTGTTCGTCGAGATGAATTTTCCAATGAACTGATGCAATTTATAACAAAGCTTGCAAAATGAGTGTGAAATTAATACTCTTTTATATAGTGAGTTAATTATGGGAGCTTTGCTCCCTTTTTTATTTTATGAGATATTAATGGTTAAAAAACACTCAGTACTCGCTTTTTTTTTTCTTCTGATTTTGGGTTGCAGCTCACAAAGTAGTGAGTTAACCATCGCCAAAAAAACCTCTGAATATTCACAGGAAGAAATTGAGCAAGTCATCAAGGAATGGAATGAATCGAAAGAGCAAATTAAACGCTTATTACAGTCTGAAAACGACTTAAATAAACTCATTACACTATTAGCTGCACAACAGCCGCTCCCATCTTCGGATGCGCTATTGAATGGCAACCCGTCGGTGGTCTCTCATCGGGCTGAGGATAATACTACACAGAGATTTTATGCGGTACTCACACCAAGGCTTACACAAGCAGCAGCGGAGAAAGTTGTATTAAGGGTAAATAGAGCATTACCCACGTTGAATACAATTACAAATGTTAGTATAAGAACAGAGCAAAAGGCATTTGGGGAGCGTTTTATTGTTCAAATGGGGCCTTTGGAATCAAATAGGGCTGCGGGCGTGCTTTGTAAAATCCTGGAAAAATATAATGAAAAATGCGTTTCGGTTGAATATTGAACGTTTTGTTCTTTATTTATCCGTTTGTTAGGTAGGTCGTAAAATATATATAAAAATAACAAAAATAACTAAAGTTTCTTAGTATCGTACCGATAAATATAATGGAAATCCTAATAATAAACCTGAAGGTAAAGGAAAGGTAAATGATAAATAAAATTAAGGTTAGTTTAATCACGCTGTCTTTGCTAAGTGTGACTTCCGTTGCTGTTGCGTCTCAAAACAAAACGTTTAATGCCAGTGTTACGGTTCAGAATGCGTTTACACTGGAAAAAGTAAACGATCTTAAGTTTGGTACGATTCGAGCGATGGCTGAAAGCACCAAACAAGCAACTTTAACGCGTCCAGCAGATTCTACAGAAGCACTAGCTGCAACCTCTCAAGATGGTGCTCAAATTGGTATTTTAACAGATGACTCTTCTCCAGCGCAGTTTACAATTTCAGGTGTAACTCGCTATGCCAACATGAAAATATCACTACCAACCTTAACGGTTGACCATGATGGTGATGCAGGAACACCAGAAGTAGCAGCAATTGAGCTTGTTTCAGCTGAAGGCCCGAGTGACACGGCTAAATTTGAGCTTTTAAGCTTATCCTTATATGCGGTTGAGGGCCAGACACCAAACGCTGCGATTGAAAAAAATGGTGACGACGAATTTGTGATTGCAGCGAATAATGAAGGTAAAGCTACTTTCAACGTTGGTGCATCTATTGGTACTGATAAAGATGGTGGAAGCTATTTAGATGATACATATTCAGCTACGGTAGCCATTACAGTATCTTACTAAGTTATGATATAGGCGATGATGTTTATCGCCTTTTTTGAGTGGTATGAAAGGATTAAAGTTTTTCGCGTTTGCTACAATGCTCTCAGGTATGAGCCATGCAAGCTCAATTGAGGTTCTTCAGAATCTTAATTTTGGCATTATTGTTGCTTATGAAAATTCGCGGGAAAGCATACTCAATATGACCCCTTATGGAGAAGTGTCGAGCACCAATGAGTTGTATATTTTCAAGCGTGGTGAACCTGCGGTTGTGCAACTCAAAGGCTTTCCAGCCAATAAGCAAATTTATATCTCTGACTGTCGTTGTGAAGTAAAAATACAAAACCAGCACAGTAGTAACTTCTTTTTGATAAAGCGTCTGAATTTAGTTGATAAGGCTTTCACCGATGTATATGGGGAAGCGGAAATAAAAATAGGCGCAATACTCGCAACGTCTGGCAATGGCCAACCTTATGTAGATGGAAGCTATACCGGCAAAGTGAGTATAGTAATTGAGTATTAACAAACTATGTATACCACTGAGTTAAAAGTGAAAGTCTTGCGCTAGCTGCGTTGAAAATTTCTGCTTAGCCATGGGGAAGGTTTTATCGCCTACATGAAGAACAGTTAATTAGGCGAATAGGTATGCTACAGAGGTAATGTGCCAATAATATGGGCTTAATGGTGAACACAAGGTAGCGCGTATCTAAAATGGATGCCATTTGGGCATGAGTTATATAACGCATACATTACTTAATAATTTGGTTTTAAATAAAAGAATATGATGAAGTATATCGTTTTTTTGTTCAGTGTTTTTGTGTCTGTATTTAGCACTTTCTCTTACGCTAACTTATTAATTTCTCCAACAAGAGTGGTATTTGACGAGCGTACTCGTACAGCCGAAATCGTCGTACTCAATAACTCCAGTGTATATCAAAGTTATCGTTTATCATGGGAAGAAAAACAAGCCTTACCCAGTGGTGGCTATAAGCTAATCCAAGAGGAAAATGCGATAAATCTGAGTTCAATGGCGAGAGTCAGCCCAAGCCAAATGAGGCTGGCACCAGGACAAAGACAGGTAGTCAAAATTGCACTGCGAAAGCCGAGGGCACTTGGCGCTGGAGAGTATCGCTCACATCTACTGTTTCAAGCGTTACCAAATGGAAATGACGGAAATGGTAATCAAGGAACAATTAAATTAGATATCGCGTTAAATTATTCTTTGCCTATTATGGCCCGACATAAAATCGATACGCCTAACATAACGATTACCACAGTGGATGTAACCGATAAGGTGACCGTTGGATTGTCCAAAACCGGTGTTGCAAGTGCATTTGGTACCATTGAGGCATTTTTTAAGCCTCAAGGAGTTGCTTCTGCAAAGCGAGTGGCCATTACTGCAGATTATACGGTACATACCGAACTAGAACGCGCTCAAGCACAGCTAACACTATTACCTCGCGCTCGAATAAATGCTCCAGGAATATTAGAGATCCGTTTTACTGGTTCAGGGGAGTACAAGCGCCATGTCTTTGCCGAAAAGGCAGTAATACTGAAATAAACGCAGTTATTCATAGTTGTTGTATCACATGATGAAGAGTTAATAGCGATGCACTACAGAAGTAAGCTAGTAATGGCGTTGTGCTGTATTGCTACTGTGACCCCCTTGCAGGCGAAGCAAGACATTGATGTCAATGCGGTAGTGCGGGTGCTTAGTCAACTCGAAAATACCTTGTCTGATATTAAGAAACCAGTACAGGCGGCACAAGCTGAGCTATATATTCCTGTCGGCGAATATTTATTTTTATCTACACACCTAAATGAGCGTCATTATATTGGCGAGCTTATCGCGATAAAAAATGAACACTCTTTTTGGATAGAGCTGGAAAGCTTTGTCCAGATGATAGGCCTTGCTATAGAAATAAATGAGGCGGGGGCATCTGGCTGGCTAAAAGATCCTGACAACCGCTTTGCTATTGATTTGGCTCGCCAAGTTGTGTTTGTAAATGAGCAAGAATACAGCTTGCAGAAAGAAGATATTTATATAGACCAAGATCAGCTTTTCATAGAGTCTAACAGACTTAATGAATGGTTTGGCTTCTCACACACTGTAGATTATGGACGTCAAAGCTTGCAAGTGCAGAGTCAGTTTACCTATCCTGTTGAGGCGCAGATTGCACGCCAGTCAAGGGCGTTATCCAGAGAAAAATCAGACCGAGCGATACTTTACCCGAGGTCTGGATCGGATTACCAAATGTTATCCGCGCCAGTTGCCGATATACAAGCAAGCTTTAGGCATAATCAAAATCAGAATGAATTGACTTATTCCGTACTTGGCTCACATGAGTTTGCGTATATGAAAGCTGATTACTATACCTTTGGCGAATATGATGACCACTTTAAACGTAACCGCCTTACATTTAGCCGTAAAAGTGAAAAGGGAGAGCTCCTAGGTATTGGTGCAACTGAAGTGCGAGTAGGTGATATCACTCCAGTTAATGTCAGTAGTTTGAGTACAGCAGGCTTCTCTGCTGGCATTAAATTATCGAATAGACCGATGAGCGCTTCATCAGCGAAGCGTAGTGTCAATATCACTGGAGAAATTCAACAAGGGTGGGATGTTGAACTATACCAAAATGGCGTGTTGCTTGCGCAAGAGTTAGACATTGAGAGTGGTGTATATGACTTTAGTGACGTTGAACTACAATATGGTGAAAATGAATTTGAAATCGTTAAATATGGCCCACAAGGTCAATTAACTCGTGCCAAGCAGGTCTACCAGTTTGATCCAAACTTGTCCTCCCACTCTGGTGAGTATGAATTCTCTTTAAATAAAGTTGGGCAGCGTCTTTTAGATAACCAAAGTAATAGTGGCGATAACGGATGGCGAGTTGCAGGCACTTATCGCACCAGTATTACTGATGGCCTATCGACCTATATTGGCGCTGAATCTCATATGGGGAGCGACGATGATACCGCTACTTATTCTGTTGGAAGTTACTATAACGGATTTCGAAACTGGCTGTTGAATATCGAGCATGAAGCAACCACTGAAGGTGAAAGTAAAAGTCAAGTTTCAGGCAATACTCGAGTGTTAGGTCAAGCGTTGACTGCAAGTATAAGTCGTAATACGCGATCGAATTTTCAAGGGGATAGCGTTTCCAACAATGTATATCAACTAAACCTCTCAGGCCGGCTACATAACAGCTCGTTTGGGAGTTTGCGTCACAGAACACAATTTAGTGTCAATGACACGGCTGCAGGCCGGTTTACGCAGGTTGTAAATCGATTAAATTATGGGTTGGGTCGTTGGAATATTGGTAATCAGCTTACGTGGCGACAAAGTCTGCAATCAGAAGCTCTATTCGGCGCGACGCAAATTAGTGGCAGTCATGGCGAGACTTGGTATCGACTTGGTGCAGATTATCAGATTAATCCTGAAGCGGATTTCACTGATATATATGCTACCGTTACCCATCAAATAGATGACGATATTGAAGCGCGGGTGCGATTTGCTCACTCATTGCTTGATGACAGCGACTCTATTGAATTTGGTTCAAACTTTAACTTTGAACGCTTTAGTCTGTTTAGCACCGCTTCTTATTCAAGTGAACAGCATTGGCAAGTTGCTGTCGCTGGAAGGTTTAGTCTTGGATACAACAGTCTATCTAGCAGCGTATTTTCCACCAAAAATACTTTATCTAATCGAGGCACGCTAGTCGTTCGGGTCTTTTTAGACAAGAATAATAACAGTGTATTCGACGGCACAGATGAATTACTACCTGATGTCGAAGTAAGGGCCGTACATGCGTATCGCCGTGCTGTTACTGACGAAAATGGCGTTGCATTGCTAACTGGCTTGACCGAATATAGAGCCACAGATATTGAGCTTCAATCGACTTCACTGCCCGATCCTTTTATGATCCCAGCGCATGCTGGCAAGTCTATTGTACCTCGCGCCGGTTTTATAGAGCGGTTGGATTTCCCGATTGTTTATTCTAGTGAAGTAGAAGGTAAGGTATTTAAACAAGGTAAAGAAGAAGTTGCGTTTACTGAAGTGGCGCTGATTGATGAGCAAGGGGAAGAAGTTGCAACAACACGAACGCAGTTTGATGGCTTTTATGTCTTCACAGATGTAAAGCCTGGCAACTATGAGGTAAAACTAGACCGAGATGTAACAGAGGCAAGAAACCTGAAAAGTGCGCAAAAAACATTGGTTACTTTACCTTTACGAGGGGACGTGGTCAGTGGTGTTGATATTAACGTTATTCCAAAAGAAACAGAGCAGTTACAGGTTGCAAGCCTTGGTAAATTCAATGAACTTAATTTCTTGAAAGTTTATCTTCAACTTATCAAACCACGATTGATAGCTATAGAATCAATCCAACCATTTTATGTTCAAGATCAAGCGCACTATTTGCTTGGGGTAGCATTTAGCTCAGATCCAAAACAAAACTTGACAGCATTATGTTCGCAGGTGCTCGAACAGGGTATTAATTGTGATGTTAAAGCATTAGAGGTAGTACACTAAATGATAAAACCAGTATTTTCCATCACCAGCATAATATGCGTGCTCGCACTTCTATCTGGGTGTCAGAGTACAAAGCCAGAAGAAGCAACAGTTAATTATGCAAAGATTACAGTGGAAGAATATCAGCAGATGCAAGAGGCCATTGCCCAGTGGCAAGAGGATAAAGTAGCAATTGCTAGGCTATTGGATGCGGAAAAAGATTTGCAAAAACTCATTCAAGCGCTGTCCGGTTACGTGTCAAATACAAAACCGGCTCAAGTAACTACCACTAAAAAACAGACTCCTTTGATTACACAAGCCAACAAGTCTCAGGCAGCAGTAGAAGAAGTCATCAAACAAAATAGTTATCAACCAATAAAAACACAAGCTCAACCGGTTAGTGTGGACGACTCAATTGATACAAATAGTCAAAAAATAGAATACAAATATGCCGTTCAGCTAGCTTCGTTAAACGGCAAAACACAAGTATTAGAGTTGACGTCGACACTAGAACAAACCCTCCCTGAATTGATAAAGAGCAAAGAAACTTTTTCGATTGAGACAGTTGATGGTAAAGGCGTTACGCGATACCGAGTTAAGTGGGGAGCCTTCGAGAACAAAGCGGCAGCACTGGATGCGTGCGACAAATTTAAACAGCATCGTCGAGCATGTTTTGTTACTGCATTTGGTGGAGAAAAACTTTCTCGTCTTTGAGTCGCTGGAAATGAGCCGGTAATTAGTTGCCACTTTCTTGTCCACGAAAACCAGAAACAAGCGCTGGATCCAATTGCGATAACAAAGCTTATGTGAAATACCAACGATAATGAACAACCAGCATCCTTATACCAATTTGACTTAATACTTGCTCAATTTGAAGGAGTAAATCTGACGCTAACAGCGTTAAAAATTTCTTATTTAGAACAACTGAATAGCAAAATTTTTGCCTTGCCTACAGGACGTAGGTATCTCGGCGTGAACAGGACGCGGAAGCGGTGTTATCGACAAGATTTTCTCACCTCAACATAGACCACTTAATTAAGAAAATTGGTATTAATTATTCCTACAGTTCGTAAAATCGCGCCGTCCATGTGGCGCGATTTTTGCTTAGTCGTAAGTAAGATCAACGATGGCTGACGACAATGAAATATCTTGTATTCATTTTTGTATTTTGGCTTACCGCGTGCACGAGTAGTGAGCAAGTAGGCAAAAGAGAACTAACCCAGCAGCGAGAAATATTACCAGATTTTGATGGCTTTGGTGCACAACTAGCGGCTGAACTTGGGCAATATGTGCGACCTTTCAAACCGAACTCAACAGTAGCTGTGACCAGCTTTTTTAGGGCAAACCAATTAAATGACGTCATAGTGGGGCAAGGAAGTGGACTTGGTGTGGCGCTACAAGAGTCATTAATAACCCATTTGAGTCAAATGGGAGCTGATGTTGTTGAGTACAGATTAAGAAGCGCTTTATCTTTGAGTGACTCTGCCGATAGTATGTTAAGCAGAGAGTTAAAAGCGATTAATCAACGTCAGAAAATTGACCTGGTTGTAGTTGGTACGATAGTTGAGAGCCGTGACAGCTATTTGGTCAATGCTAGGCTTGTAGAAACACTTCACAGTCGGGCTCTATCCGCGGCATCGCTTAGTATTCCTAAATCGGCATTATGGGGCTCTGAGAGAGCCACGTCTCGAGATGGTCTTATCATACGTAGTCAATATTAATGGAGATGAGTGTAATGAAAAAAATATGTAGTCTGGCTTTGCCTCTTTCATTGATGGTTGGCTGTACTCAGAGTAACTTTTTCGCTGTAGATACAGCACAAACGGAGCCAGTGAGAAATGGCTTTGAACAATCGTCCATGTTTCAGAGTAATCCAAATGGATTAAAGCAGTTTTCTATATCTCAGCAAATGGCTGGGAAGAATGTGACCCATTATGTCCAAAGTATCATGCAAGATATGGTCACGAACCTGAAGCATGTAAATGAAAAGACGCCTGTCGCGGTAACTAGTTTTGTATTCTTAGACAAAGAGTTCGATAAAGGGTCGCTTCTCGGTAATCAGTTAGCTGAGAGTTTTATTCACGAATTACATGCTTTTGGGATCCCTGTTGTTGATTTTAAAACGACAGATTACATTCGCGTAACACCTGAAGGGGATTTTATCTTTAGCAGAGACTTTCTTGAATTATCAGATGATCATCCATTTTTATATGTACTTGGTGGCACGCTAGTTAATCACCAAGGTGGGGTAATGGTAAACGCCAGGGTTGTTGGTTTGAGAAGTAAGAGTGTTGTCGGTTCTGCCCAAGGGTTTTTACCACAAAGTGTGGTAAATGCGCTGCAAGATGGTGCTTCATATGATGGTATTCGCTTAGAGCAAGCCAATTAATTTGGAGGCAGAACATGAAAAATGTAGTACTTTTTGCAACCACATTGGCACTGCTAGGTGGATGCAAAATGACACAAGAGCAATCTCCTGCACCGATTGAAACCAAGCCCAGTGATATGGAGCTTTTGTATGCGCTGATGGAAGAACAGTCAAATGATGACGCGACCCTGTCGCCAGTAACACAAGACATGGGTTTTATTAGCTATCGTCATCGTAAAGCTGTCGCAAACTATGCGAGTCAAATTGCGTTGGAATTATCAGACACCATTCTGGGGCAAAAACCTGAATCGATAGCTGTGGCAAGCTTTGTGAATTTCAATCAGTCTTTGCGTGACACCAATCAACTGGGTAATCAAATTGCTGAATCTCTCATTCATCAGATGCAAAAATTAGGCTATCAAGCTCTGGACTTTAAAGCGCTGGGAAAAATAGAGGTAGCGCCAAGTGGTGACTTAGTATTTTCACGGGAGGCGCAAAGATTAAAGAGCGTCAAAGCACCAAGTCATATTCTGTCTGGTACCATGATTTATCGTCCCCGTGGGGTAGAAGTTAATGCGCGACTTCTTGAATTTTCAACAAACTTAGTGATAGCGACAACGGCAGTCACGATCCCTTACTTTATTTTAGATGGTGGGGCTACGGCATCAAGATAGGTGTACCGCTTTTAGCTTCCGATTATTAATGCCTTCAGATGAAGGCATTGTAATTAAGCTTATTCATTGCATACGATTATAGATTGTGTTTATTGAAGTGTGGCTATAAGCGTGATAATTAAAAATTAGGTGTTATCGAGCAGTGCATCATAATTGCATGATTTTACTCTTTAAAAGTTCATAAAAATCAGTATACTAAATTTCAGTCAGTGGAATTTTGCTGGTACATTTTGTGCCACAGTCTTCGCTGTCCCCATAGTTTAATGGATAAAACAAGGCCCTCCTAAGGCTTAGATGTAGGTTCGATTCCTACTGGGGACGCCATCTCAATAGTGGCTTATCTGTTACAATTTTCTCCACTCGTTAACGTCCGCTCTGTGTCTGAACCAAAAGGATGACATGCTCAATTTAAAGGGGTAAATCTGACCCTAATTGAGTTAACAATATCTTATGGCAGAATAATACCAATTTGACTTAAAACTTGCTCAATTAGAAGGAGTAAATCTGACGCTAACAGCGTTAAGAATTTCTTATTTAAAGCAACTAAATAGCAAAAACTCTCTTGGCTACCGACAAGCTTCTCTTGTCTCAACATAGACCACTTAATTAAGATCATTGATATTACTTTCCTGTCCGGAGGTGCATCACGTAATTGAAAAATTGGTATCACAGGGCAAACAGGTCATCTTTCTCTATGTGAATTTCAACTAAATCATTAATTTGAACATTGTGAAACGGTCGCTGTTCTTGGTTTACAGCAATAGCTGTCTGGGCGTTGACTTGGATGACTTGCAATTTATTCAACGTTTTAACTTGACGCATAAAGACATTACCACCAGCGTCAGTAAGGGGGCTGCTATGTGCAATGCTCAACACTTGACCCTCTTCCAGCCCATGCATACGGCCTAAGTTAATCACAACTTGCTCGTCATCAATATGCAGTATTTTACCATGGGTGGGTAAGCAGGCGATGGCCGAGTTCAGATCGACGCTGACTTGGTTCAATACAGTTTGAATTTCAGCCGCATAATCAGTTTGCCAAAACTGTTCACTATATACATCAACTAATTTGGTCTTTTTAAAAGGCCATACCCCTTGAGTACCGTACCTTTGTTGCCAGACCTTTTCATGAGAAAGAGCATCAAACAGTATAAAGTCTATTTTAAAGCTCCTTAGATACTTATCGCTTTGCCAAAATGCAAGGTCGTTGTTGAGTTTGTTGACGCTAGAAATATCTGAAATTTGACTAAGTAATACATACTGACTATTTGTGTTTGCTGTTACTGTTTCGATTAACTGCTCGTTGTAATCGAATCGTTGACTAAAAAACCGATTTACATCTATTTTTTGAGCAAAATAGGGCACCGGTTCAACGCTTTGATTCTGATCTGATAGGGTATGATAAAGGCGCTCGCTGACAATCTTGTTAATGTCAAAAATTTGACCCAAAGTAGCTTGATGCTTATTTTTGAGTTGACTTTGTGTTATTGCAATTTGCTTATTGTATGCACTGGTAGAGCATTGACTTTGTTGTGGGGTGATATCGATATGTAGTGTTACTTGCCAAGCATCACCCACTCTTGATTCTGCAATTACATTAGCACCCTGAATTTCGCCATTAGCGCGTATTTTCAACTGATCTTGCGTAAGCACACCGTCGGTGACGGTTTGCACACTGCTTACGGTTGCACCAGAAAAAAGTAGTGCTTGGGTGATGGCATCATTAACAGCCTGCTTTTTTGCTTTCTGATGGTCGCCATTTTTTATATCAGCCACCCCAGTCACCTCAAACCATTCTGCGTGAGATGGAATGTGGAATACCATACATATAAATGAAAGGCTCAGTGCGAATTGCGTTTTCATACTCAGATACTCAGTGTTAAGACTACTTATTACAACAGCAATACCTATGCCAAATTGTGGCAGGATTCGTGCATAATACTTATCAGTGAATTATTCATATCAATGATTGCTACTATTACCATGCTAGCAGATGGTAATAAGAATTGTATCAGGGCAGTAGTAGCACATCGATACATAGTGGAGAGAAGCAAAATGCGTATCATCAGTCCTAATAATGCTTGGATTATGGTTTGTGCTCTGGTTTTGCTTGGCGGTTGTTCAAGCATGATCGATAAGCATATTGAATATGAGACAGTCCAGCCTGATACTTTCCCAGTGCTACGTGCTGTTGGGTATGCGCCGTTAAGTGCCCAGCCTGGAAATACTGCTGGTGAAAAACAGTTAATGGCGATTAAAGTTTCAAAGCTAGAAGCATATCGAGAGCTTGCCGAACAGTTGTACGGTCAAAAGTTAACATCAACTACGACTGTCAAAGGTGCCATTGCACAAAATGATGGCTTAAAAAGCCAAGTAAATGGGTTAGTGAGAGGGGCAAAAGTGCTGAAGAGTTACGCAGTGGGAGATACATACGCTACCGAACTCGAGCTGGATATGAAGCGGGTGTATGATCTATACATCACGCAAGTTAAGCCGCAAAAGATTAAAAAAGTGTCGTATAGCTTCAAATAGCATAAATTTGCGTGTAACTACCCTGAAGTTTGGATAAGGGATGTTCTAACTCGTTGTTGCTAACGTACAACTTAATATTTCCCTTGTCTAGCCAGAGGGTTCTAGGCAAAAGCATCGCTTCCGTGTCCTGCTCTCGCTAAGGTCCCTACGTCCTGAAGGCAAGGTAATACCAATTTGACGCTAACAGCGTTAAAAATTTCTTATTTAGAACAACTAAATAAGAAATTTTCGCCTAGTTATCGACAAGATTTTCTTGCCTCAAAATAGACTACTTAATTTACCCCAGCTCGGGATAAGAGTTTAAAAAC
>NZ_RCSQ01000161.1:0-27046 GCF_004103255.1 Pseudoalteromonas sp. PS5 | reverse complement strand
TGCACATGTACATGACCTAACTCGTCTCTTTCGACCTTATCAATTTGGCTTACCCTAACAATACAATTGCGGTGGATCCGCCAAAAGTGCTCCGCTGCTAAGCGGGTTTCTAATTCGCTGATCGGTGTCTTTATCAAATACTTCTCACCGGCACTCGACACTTCCGTATATTTATTATCGGCAATAAAATAATCCACGGCATTAATATCTAGCATGTGTATCGAGCCACCTTTATTGGCGCGGATCCATTGCAAATTATCATTCGCTGTTGGCGGCGTTAATGAGGCCAACAACTGTTGGAGTTGCACCTGTTGCGAGCTTGCTTGCAATAGCCGCTGTTTTATTCGTTCGATGGTCTTTTGTAGCCTGTCATTACTGATGGGCTTAAGTACGTAGTCTAATGCTTGATGTTCAAATGCTGAAATAGCATATTCATCATAAGCGGTCACAAACACAATAAGCGGCCGGTGCGTAGCTTGCTGATTAATCAAAGCTGCCACTTCTAAACCAGTTGTTGCTGGCATATTAATATCGAGAAATAACACGTCCGGTTGTAGTGTTTCGCTAAGAGCCAGCGCTTCCTCACCGTTGGCAGCTTGCGCAATGATATTAAGTTCAGGCCAAGTTTCTGCTAATTTTGCTTGTAAATGTGCGCGTAAGATCGCTTCGTCATCGGCAATAACGGCTTTATACTGCTGAGCCATTGAAAGGTACCTCCAGTTTTACCAAAAATGTTTCTTGTTGTTGTGAAATGTCGATATGGCCACTTCCTTGATAAATCTGTTGTAACCTACATTTTATATTATCAAGCGCTACTCCGTTGCCCGACTTTTGACTCCCCTCAGCAAGCATACTATTTTCGATAACGATGAGTAGGCGTGTACTGTCTTGGGATAGCAAACGTATGGTTATTTTTCCTCCATACGGTAGTTGCTCAATACCATGGATCACCGCATTTTCAATCAAAGGCTGCAATAACATGGGAGGAAATTGTGTTGCTAAAGAGACAGTGTCGGCAACGGTTATCTCAGTATCCAGTCGCTCGCCAAGCCGTACCGCTTGAATTGCTAAATATGCCCTGATAAATGCCAACTCATCTTCAAGTGAGACCCAAGCACGGCGAGCATGAGTAAGACTTTGCCTAAGTAACGCAGTCAAGGCATTGAGCATATCATTGGCTTGTTTAGGATCGATGTCTATCAGCGCTTGAATGGTGGCAAGAGTATTAAATAAAAAATGTGGCTCCATTTGTGACTGTAATAGCTTAAGCTCAGTCTCAGCGAGCACCTTTTCATGTTTTGCTTGGTCAAGCTCAGCTTGCAATAGCGCTTTTTTCAGTGCCATGGTTTGCTCAGTGCGGTAATAAACAAAACTAATCACCACAGTAAAAAAGCCTCCCATAGCCACTATGCCTATGTATTGGCGCAAATTATGTTGATAAACAGTTTGTGCCCATCCCATTAATAAAGGCGCGCTTCCCCACAAAACAAGCGCGATAAAGATAGCGCTGACAAACTGTACAGATAGAGGCATATTGGTATAGTTTTTACTTAACCAATAACGTGTTAACCGGATTGTAAAACCAATCCCAACAGAAACGAATAAGCTAATTGATAAATACGCTGACCACCCCATTAGGTAGATAAGCACACCTATCATGCAGCAAATAGTAAATAACAGGCCATGACGACGCAGTAAATTTACCGACAATGATGATCCCAACATAATGATTGTTATTATAATTTTATCTCAAGGCTCAAATAAGCCACCTGCTGCTGACCTAATTGACCATAAATACTAAGCGCGCTTCCCAAATAACGGCGAGCACCGGCGCAGAACTGACGTCCCTGAATTTGAGAGTAACATAACTTACCATCGATAAACATACTGCTATCTTGGGGGTTGAGCACTGCCGTAAAACTCGGTTGCCAAGATTTATCATGGCCTCGCACATGCAGCATCAAATTATGTTGAAACAAGTTTTGTGTCGCATAGTGGCCTCGTAGTGAGGCACTTCCCATCTCCAAGACTTGACGCCATTGATGTTGCTTTGGTGCACGACCATCAAACCAGTACTCTGCAATGATGTTCACCCCCGCCATCATGCTGTGATTTACCCCAATCAGTGCCTGCAAACTATTTTCATGCCAAGTAGTTTGTGTCCACGCGTTATTCAATCCACGTTTAAATGTCGGAGATTGATAACGAGATTGCCACAATAACGAGCCATATAAAGCGGTTGCCTCACGCAACACAGTAACTGCACTGCCTCCAACTCGCCACCCCATACGACGGTCAAAATGCGCGATAAACTGAGATTCAACATTATCAAAATAATGATAATATCGACCGCCACAACCTAACGATGATGTTGTGGCTCGCCCCTTGTCTAAATATAACCGTTTGCTTTCATTACATAATAAGCTGACATTACCGCGCTGTGTAAAATAATCTCCAGCCACTACATAACTACCTGGAGGAACCGCTGTATACAGCGCGAGGGACTTAGTCGGCGAAAACAGGTCCAAAGGACGAAAACCATAACCTACTCCCCAATCGACTTTCTTTTTACCTACAGAGCCAAACCACTGAGCTAACGAGAAGTCGTAATAGGCTTCTGAAATCGTAAATTTTGTTTCAGTGCGCTGCTGTTTAGTCATACTAAAAGTGGTCGCCACCCTCACACCGCCCGCTTCATAATCCACGTCTAAAGCAGCAAACGATAAATGAGCATCTGTCGTTTTAAAGAATTGACTATGATCAGCCTGGCTATATTGTTGCTGGGCTCGTAACGTAGTATTGAGCTGCGCACCAGCAAAAGCCGGATTTAGTAGACTAAGCGTCAGTATCAGAAAAAAGCATCGTTGGTATATATACATCGTTATTACCTCCAAGTTGATGGAGGTAAAATAACGCTGTAGCAGGTGAATTTGTGATCTAACCGACGAAAGGGCAATAACTCGGATAAATGGTTACCAAGCAAGATAAAGCGAGCACGGCGCTCGCATTATTCAGAGTCGGTCGTTGAGGTGTGCTCCTCATCCTCATGGTGCTCAGGTTTTTTCAGCTTTATCTCTCTATCTGCCGAGGCAATGGTTTCCTTGCGGTGTGCGATGATCACCCGAGTGATTTTCAAGCGCGAGACGGCATCATTAATATCTTCTTCCAGTCCAGTATCTAGATGACTTGTGGCCTCGTCCATAAATAAAATTTTTGGATCTTTATATAAGGCGCGAGCGAGAATGATCCGCTGCTTTTGACCGCCAGATAAACTCGACCCCATATCACCAATCAAGCTGTCATAACCCATTGGCATTTCACTAATATCGTCATGAATTGCGGCAAGTTGAGCACAGTGCACTACCTTTTCCATATTAATTGGGGAATCAAAAAACGCGATATTGTCTGCAACAGTGCCTGATAACAGCTCATCATCTTGCATCACCGCAGCTATTTGTTGGCGATATTGTCTTGCACCGATTTGACTCAGTGGCACACCATCAACCACTATTTCACCGCTTGAGGGCTTATTCAATCCA
Source organism: Pseudoalteromonas sp. PS5 (assembly GCF_004103255.1). Classification (NCBI taxonomy): domain Bacteria; kingdom Pseudomonadati; phylum Pseudomonadota; class Gammaproteobacteria; order Alteromonadales; family Pseudoalteromonadaceae; genus Pseudoalteromonas; species Pseudoalteromonas sp. PS5. Next base: position 23,507 of record NZ_RCSQ01000161.1, on the reverse strand, counting down.
AGCATCAGCTTGAGTAATGTCGACTTACCACAACCTGAAGGCCCAGTGATCGCCACTGACTCCCCCGCATGAACCGTTAAATTTAGTTTATCAATGACGTTTGGCGTTGCATCCGAATAGGAAAATGAGACATTTTTCACCTCGATTTTGCCTTCAATATTCAGTTTTCGATACTGATCTGGCTGTAACTCTTCTTTGTCGGTTAGTGCAATGTCAGCAATACGGTCGAAGTGCAAACCAAGCATCTTAAACTCAATTAACTTCTCAATAAGGTTTGCGGTTTTATCCATAAATTGGCGTTTATACGACATAAAAGCAAATAGCATCCCTGTACTAAACCCACCAGCAATCACCAAATGCGCGGCAAGGTAAACAACGATGATATTTTCAATCCCAAACAATGCCCGGTTGATAGCATCATAGCCAATTTTAAAGTTACCCAAACGTATATTATGATTAATTGCACTGGCATAGCGGTTTTGCCATTGCCCTTCTCGTTTTACCTCAGAGCCAAATAACTTGATGGTTTGGATCCCGCGTACCGTTTCCATGAAGTTTGAGTTTTCTTCTGCGCGCGCCATGATCTCCTGCTCGCTAATATTACGAAACGGCTTATACATGGCTATCCGGATTGCGGCATAGGCAATTACAGCGACTAGTACAACGGCGGATAACATCGGACTATAAAAGAAAATCATCGCCAATGTGATCACTGCCATTAAGCCATCAATAATGGCTTCTATCACCCCGGTGGTAAGTAACTGTTTGACCTGTTGTAATGAGCTAAATCGAGAAACCACATCTCCCATATGACGCTTTTCAAAGTAGGAAATAGGTAATCGCACTAGGTGATGAAACAGATTGGCACCCAATTGAATATTCATTTGGTTACCGAAATGCAGTAATGTAAAACCCCGCAGTGCATTCGTCGCGATTTCAAACACTAGCACCAAGAAAAAGCCAACGGCAAGTACTGTAAGCAGCGAGGTATCTCCGGTGAGAATAACATCATCTATCACCAACTGAATATAATACGGTGCTGCGAGCGTAAACACTTGCAACAAAATAGACAGCATAAAAATCAGCAGCAAAGAGCGCTTCAGTCCAGTGATCCGGCTCCAAAAATCAGAAAACCTTAGGCTTGCTTTTTTCTCTTTCTTTTCAAACTCTTTTGTTGGGGTAAGCTCAAGCGCAACACCGGTAAAATGCTTCGAAGCTTCTTCCATTGTGTAAGTTTTTTCACCACCGGCAGGGTCATGTATCACGATGCGCTTTTCATTTGCTTTTTTGAGCACCACAAAGTGATTCATATCCCAATGTAAAATGGCTGGCGCTTGTAAAGCATCAAGATCTTCTAGTTCAATTCGCAGTGGCCGTGAGGTTAAATGTAGCTTTTCAGCAAAGTGCATAATATCAAGCAGCGTACAGCCTTCTATTGAGATGCTAAAGCGTTGTCTAAGGCGTGTTAAGTCAGTGTGATGACCATGATACCCAGCGACCATTGCAAGGCTCGCTAGGCCACATTCAGCAGCCTCAGACTGGATGATCACAGGTAAAGATTTTCGAGACCAAAACTCTAATTTACTGGCTGCGCCTTCATGTTCCATTTCCATATCAACCCTTCTACTACTTATAACTGGCCTTTAATACTAAACACTGGATCAAACAACCAACGCAACAATGACCGCTCTTCCACCACAATATCAGCATCTAATGTCATCCCTGCTCGCAAAGCCGTGTCTTTGCCATAAGCCTTAACCGCTTGCTCGTTAAGCGCAATCACTACCCGATAGGCAGGCTCTTGAATAATACCCGGCATATTGGTTTCTTCTGGTAAAATAACACTATTGCTCAGCTCAACTATCTTACCCTTATAAATACCAAACTTTTCATAAGGGAACGCATGATACCTAAGCTTAGTTTCTTGCCCTGCTTTGATAAAACCAAACGCCGATGTTGGAATATAGACTATCGCTTGCATGTCACTATGCTCGGGAATAATAGTCAGTAAGTGCTGCCCCATTGACACATTTTTACCCAGCTTTGCCAGTAACCCTGTTACCACTCCTGCTTGAGTTGCTCGGATCTCGCCGAGTCGCGCTTGTTCGATAGAAGAGATTTGAATAAGTAAATCAGCTTGCTGGGATTGTAGTTGGGAAATTCGATTCTGATGCTCAATCGGTAGTTTAGCCAATTGGTTGCTAATGTTTTTCAGTTGCGATTCAAGCGCAATACGTTCAGAGCGGATCGAAGAAGACTGTTGCTTTAATGACAGCAAGGTGTCTTTTTGACGCTGTAACTCAAGTTCGGAGATATAACCGGTCCCTTTAAGGGTGGCGATTTGGGTGACCAACTCTTGATTAAGCAACAACCGCTCTTGAAAGGTACTCGCTTGGCTTTCAAGCTCTTTTAGTTTTTCTTTTGCCGTGTTCTCTTGCTGGCGCAACTCTGCTATATCTAATTGATATTGCTCACGCAGTTGCTCAATTTGCTGAAGTAAATTTTGTTGTTGAAAGCGATATTGATTGAGTAAAGCTTGGTTTAACTCGGTTGCTTCAGTGCTGTGCTTTGCCGAAGCGATACGCAGCAGCGGCTGCCCAGCAACTACCTTTTCACCTTCTTTGACCAGTACCTCTGAGACCACCCCTTGTTGCATCGCACCAACACGCAGCAGCCCTCCACTGGGCTCAATCACGCCAGATACACTTTCCTTTCTGGTATAGCTACCGTTTGACAAAAACACGAGACTCAAAATAACCACCGCTAAAATAAGCAATCCAAGTGTTTTAAAAACAGGTGGTTGAACTAAGCTGATCGTGCCCTCTAAGCGGTGCTGTTTATGCTCTAACACCTCGCGGCGAAATAAATTTTCCATAGCACTTATCGGGTAATATTATTGTTAATATTTTTTTATTGAAAATACAATGTACCACGAGTGGTTACAGAAAGGAATGCAGCAGATCCAATGACAGAAAATCAGTCGTCTAATTTCTAAACAGCGGTCTTGACAAAGTAGTAAAGCACACATTAAATTAACCACAATCCAACATAAAAGTAAAAGGGAATTAAAGATGAAAAAATTAGCATTGCAAAAAAAACAGCTTAAAAACCTCTCTTTTGAAGAGAAAACACTAGAGCAAAATGCTACACCTCTCGTTGGTGGGGCAAGCCCTGGGACTAGAGTCTGTATACACACACCACAGATTGAATGTCGGACAGTGGCAGATCAACCCTATTAAAAATATAGAATGATATCAGGGCGCGATAATAGCGCCCTTTTTGACGATTACTTTTTATGATAGTGCGGATTAAATTACTTTTTCTTTGGGCGTTTCCAGCCATCCATATTACGTTGCTTACCTCTGGCAACCGCTAACTGTTTCTCTTTGACTGTCGCAGTGATCACAGAGCCGGCACCAATTGTGGCGGTACTGCCAATTTCCACGGGTGCTACTAACGAGGAGTTAGAGCCAATAAACGCATTATCACCAATGATGGTTTTGGATTTATTAACACCGTCATAGTTACAAGTAATGGTACCGGCGCCAATATTTACTTTTTCACCAACATCAGCATCACCAAGGTAGGTTAAATGATTGGCCTTTGAACCTTTGCCCAAACGAGATTTTTTCATCTCAACAAAGTTACCAATATGCGAATCTTCCTCCATTATTGCACCTGGGCGAAGCCGTGCAAATGGCCCTAAGGTACATTTATCGGCTACTTGCGCATCTTCGATAAGTGTATTGGCTTTAATCACAACATTATTACCAATTTTACAGTTTTTAAGTACGCAATTGGGACCGATCACCACATCATTACCAAGCTCAACACGACCTTCAAAGACAACATTTACGTCAATTTGTACGTCTTCTCCTGTCGTTACTTGGCCCCGTACATCAATGCGCGCAGGATCCGCAAGGCTTGCACCATTAAGCATCAATGTTGTCGCTTGCCAAGCTTGGTAAGCGCGCTCCAGTGCCGCCAGTTGAACGCGGTTGTTTGCCCCTTCAACTTCCATTTTATCATCGGGCTGTGCTGAGGTTATCTCTACCCCCTCAGAATGTGCCATAGCAACAATGTCTGTTAAGTAGTATTCGCCTTGTGCATTATTGTTCGATAATTGCCCTAACCACTTTTTCAACAACTTGCCGTTAGCAGCCATGATCCCTGTATTAATTTCAGTGATCGCTAGCTGCTCGTCTGACGCATCTTTTTGCTCCACGATGCCAACCAACTTACCATTTTCTCTCAGCATGCGCCCATACCCTGTGGGGTTTTCCAAGTCCACAGTCAACACGGCAAGACCATTGTCAGGTGTGACATCAAGCAATCTTTGTAAGGTGCTTTTTTTTGTCAGTGGAACATCACCGTATAAAATCAACACAGTATCATCATCAGCGATGTGCTCTTTTGCAACGGCAACAGCATGGCCGGTACCTAGCTGCTCTGCTTGATGTACCCAGTTAACTTGATTATGTGCAAGGGCAGCTTGTAATTGCTCAGCACCATGACCAAACACCAAATTTGTCGAGTGGGCCCCCAGTGAAACAGCATTATCAATAACATGCTGCACCATTGGCTTGCCCGCAATCGGGTGCAGAACTTTCGGTAATTTAGAGCGCATACGAGTACCTTTACCCGCAGCAAGAATAATTGTATTTAACGGCATGAACACAGGATCCTTTTTCTTGTGTCAAAAAACAAATGTACAGTTCAATACTCTTGCCTTTAATCCAACCACTTCATTGTGCATAGGAATACTGCGAACATAGCAGCAGACAATAAGTACATACTGAGTACTAAATTGTACGATATTGTAGCGAGGAATAATGAATAAGGTAAGTACTGACTCAAGTGTAATTTATTAAATAACCTGAGCTAGGATATCATCTATCGCTCACCGGTGGTTATTGTTTATCACGATGAGTATCAGTGTGAAGCAGAGCAACCTCAGGTATAAAAAAACCCACGCATTGCGTGGGTTTTTGATAACCAGATAGGCGGCTGCTTATTTGCGCAGCTGGCGTAGAAGGCGTAGTTGAGCAAGAGCCTCTTCAAGCTGCAATGCCGCACGCTGATAATCCAGCTCGCTTGCAGTGCCAGAAGCTAATTGCGCCTGCGCTTCACGTTTAGCTTCTTCAGCAGCTTGCTCATCAATTTCATCCGCACGAATAGCCACGTCCGCAAGGACGGTAACTGTTTTCGGTTGAACTTCAAGCGTACCGCCGGCAACGTAGATAACTTCTTCTGAGCTATCTGCTTTAACCAAACGTACCATACCAGGTTTTAGGCCAGTCAGTAGTGGCGCGTGGCCAGGGTGAATACCAAGTTCACCTTCACTACCTGTCACTTGAATCGTAGCCACTTCGCCAGAGAATAAACTCTGCTCTGCACTTACTACGTCAAGGTGTACTGTCATTGCCATAACAACCTCCTAATTACATGTTTTTAGCTTTATCAACTGCTTCGTCGATTGAGCCAACCATGTAGAATGCCTGCTCAGGCATATCATCGTAATCACCGTTTAGGATGCCCTTAAAGCCAGAGATTGTGTCTTTAAGAGATACGTATTTACCAGGTGCACCTGTAAATACCTCAGCTACGAAGAATGGCTGAGATAGGAAACGCTGGATCTTACGTGCACGAGATACTACTTGCTTATCTTCGTCAGATAGCTCGTCCATACCTAGAATTGCGATGATGTCTTTCAGCTCTTTATAACGCTGAAGAACTGTCTGAACGCCACGTGCTGTGTCGTAGTGCTCTTGACCGATAACTTGTGGGTCAAGCTGACGTGAAGTTGAATCTAGAGGGTCTACCGCAGGGTAAATACCTAGAGACGCGATATCACGAGAAAGTACTACTGTCGCATCTAAGTGAGCAAACGTTGTTGCTGGAGATGGGTCAGTCAAGTCATCCGCAGGTACGTATACCGCTTGGATTGAAGTGATTGAACCAGTCTTAGTTGATGCGATACGCTCCTGTAGAACACCCATTTCTTCAGCTAGTGTAGGCTGGTAACCTACTGCTGAAGGCATACGACCTAGAAGTGCTGATACTTCAGTACCTGCTAGTGTATAACGGTAGATGTTATCTACGAAGAATAGTACGTCACGACCTTCGTCACGGAACTTCTCAGCCATTGTAAGACCAGTTAGTGCAACACGTAGACGGTTACCCGGTGGCTCGTTCATCTGACCATATACTAGCGATACTTTGTCTAGTACGTTTGAGTCGTTCATCTCATGGTAGAAGTCATTACCCTCACGAGTACGCTCACCAACACCTGCGAATACTGAGTAACCGCTGTGCTCGATTGCGATGTTACGGATAAGTTCCATCATGTTTACGGTTTTACCTACACCCGCACCACCGAATAGACCAACTTTACCACCTTTAGCGAATGGACATACAAGGTCGATAACCTTGATACCAGTCTCTAGAAGTTCAACTGAGTTGCTCTGATCTTCGTATGATGGTGCTGCACGGTGAATAGACCAACGCTCTTCTTCACCAATAGGGCCCGCTTCATCAATTGCATCACCAAGTACGTTCATGATACGACCTAGTGTTGCTGTACCAACTGGAACCTTAATTGGCTCAGCTGTACCTTGTACTGGAGTACCACGACGTAGACCGTCAGTACTACCTAGTGCGATACCACGTACCACACCGCCACCTAGCTGCTGTTGCACTTCTAGTGTCAAACCAGCTAAGTCGCCTTCTGTAACTTTTAGTGCGTCATATACGGCTGGCACGTTGTCTTGTGGAAACTCGATGTCCACAACGGCGCCGATAATTTGGACGACCTTACCTAAACTCATGTCTATTCCTCTTATTAAACTTTGCCGAAGCGTTATACGGCAGCCGAACCGCTCACAATCTCACTAATTTCTTGTGTGATTGCGGCCTGACGTGCCTTGTTGTATACCAGCTGTAGCTCATCAATCAGGCCACCTGCGTTATCTGTTGCGGCTTTCATCGCAACCATACGGGCAGCTTGTTCAGAGGCAGCATTCTCAACTACACCTTGGTAGACCTGAGACTCAATAAAGCGCACTAATAGTGTCTCTAAAATCGCCTCTGGGCTTGGCTCATATAGATAATCCCAAGCGTGAGCTGATACATCTTCTTCAGCTTTTGGCAAAGGTAATAACTGATCGATAACAGGCTCTTGTTTCATTGTGTTGACAAACTGGTTGTACACAACGAATAAGCGGTCAATTTTGCCTTCTTCAAATGCTTTAAGCATTACTTTTACAGGACCAATAATATCCTGAACTGAAGGCGTATCTCCTAACCCGGTCTTCTTGGCTTCTAGCTCACCGCCAAAACGCTTAAAGAAACCAGCAGCTTTGCTGCCTAGAGCTGCGAACGTTGCCTCAACCCCTTTGTCTTTCCACGCTTTTGCGTCTCTTACTACTTTTTTGAACTCGTTTGAGTTCAAACCACCACATAGACCACGGTCTGTAGAGATAACAATGTAACCAACTCGCTTCACTTCGCGTTCTTGTAAGAACGGGTGAGTGAAGTCAAGATTAGCCTGAGCAACACGACCGATCACTTTGCGTAAGTTTTCAGCGTATGGACGACTAGACGCTACGCGTTCTTGTGCCTTCTTCATTTTAGAAGCGGCAACCATCTCCATTGCGCTGGTGATCTTTTGAGTATTCTTGATACTCCCGATCTTGCTTTTTATCTCTTTTCCGCTGGCCATGACTCTCTCTCCGAATCTCGGTGAGTAGTTCCCTACTCACCTTAATAACACATTACCAAGTTTGCGTAGATTTGAACTTCTCTAGAAGTTCTTTAAGCTGCGCTTCGATCTCGGCGTTGTAGTTACCAGTTTCATTGATTTGAGCCATTAGCTCTGCGTACTCGCTCTTAGCAAATGCGATTAGGCTTGCTTCAAAATCAAGGATCTTGTTGATTTCGATGCCTTTTAAGAAGCCTTTCTCTACTGCAAATAGCGATAATGACATATCAGCAACAGACATTGGTGCGTACTGTTTCTGCTTCATTAGCTCTGTTACACGCTCACCGTGTTCAAGCTGTGCACGAGTTGCATCGTCAAGGTCAGAAGCGAACTGAGAGAACGCCGCTAGTTCACGGTACTGAGCTAGCGCTAGACGGATACCACCACCTAGTTTCTTAACAATTTTAGTTTGCGCTGCACCACCTACACGAGATACCGAGATACCAGCGTTAACCGCTGGACGGATACCTGCGTTGAACAAGTCAGTTTCCAAGAAGATCTGACCGTCAGTGATTGAGATAACGTTGGTAGGTACGAATGCAGAAACGTCACCACCTTGAGTTTCAATGATTGGCAATGCCGTCAATGAACCTGTTTTACCTTTAACTTCACCATTTGTGAACTTCTCAACGTAGTCAGCGTTTACACGTGACGCACGCTCTAGAAGACGTGAGTGAAGGTAGAATACGTCACCTGGGTATGCTTCACGGCCTGGTGGACGCTTAAGTAGTAGTGAGATTTGACGGTAAGCAACAGCTTGCTTAGACAAATCATCATATACGATTAGTGCATCTTCACCACGGTCACGGAAGTATTCACCCATAGTACAACCAGAGAATGGCGCTAGGAACTGAAGTGCTGCTGATTCTGACGCAGAAGCAACAACAACAATCGTGTTCTCAAGTGCACCGTGCTCTTCTAGTTTACGTACTACGTTTGCAATTGTTGACGCTTTTTGACCAACCGCTACGTACACACACTTAACGCCTGTGTCTTTTTGGTTGATGATAGCATCGATTGCTAGTGCTGTTTTACCAGTCTGACGGTCACCGATCACAAGCTCACGCTGACCACGACCAACTGGGATCATCGCATCGATAGACTTATAACCAGTTTGTACTGGCTCATCTACTGATTGACGCTCGATTACGCCAGGTGCGATTTTTTCAACTGGTTCAAAACCATCGTTATCAACAGCGCCTTTACCGTCGATTGGCTCACCAAGTGTGTTAACAACACGACCAAGTAGACCACGGCCTACTGGTACTTCAAGGATACGACCAGTTGATTTAACTTTTACGCCTTCTTTAAGGTCTGCGTATGGACCCATTACTACAGCACCTACTGAGTCACGCTCAAGGTTTAGTGCGATAGCATAACGGTTGCCAGGAAGCTCGATCATCTCACCCTGCATACAGTCAGCAAGACCGTGGATGCGGATGATACCGTCGGTAACAGATACGATAGTACCTTCGTTACGCGCTTCACTTACAACTTCAAACTGTTCAATGCGTTGCTTGATCAGTGCAGAAATTTCTGTGGAATTAAGTTGCATGCTCTTTTTCCCAATTACGATTGTAGCGACGTCGCAAGACGATCTAACTTGCCGCGAACAGAACCGTCAATTACGGTGTCACCGGCTTTAATCACTAGGCCACTTACAATGGCTTCGTCGATGCTACAATTCAGCTTAACTTTGCGTGCGAAACGTTTCTCAAGTGCCGCGACCAATTTTGCTTGCGCATCATCCGCAAGCGCTGTTGCCGAAACCACATCTACTTCGATTTCTTTGTCATAATCTGCTTTAAATTCAGCAAACAATTCTGCAACAGCTGGAATGGCAGCTAAACGCTCATTTTCGGCCATCAGCTTGATAAGGTTTTGACCTTGTTCGTTGAGTTGCTCAGCACATAACTTGATAATGATTTCAGACTGCTGTGTTTCAGTAGCAATGCTACCTAGTAGTGCCTGAACCTGCTCATCGCTGGTAACTTGACCAGCGAAGAACAGCATTTCATTCCAAGCTTCAACTGTGCCTTTTTCAACGGCAAGTTCAAAAGCCGCTTTAGCGTATGGGCGAGCGATAGTAGTCAATTCAGACATGCTCATACCCCCTGCTTAAAGCTCAGCGACAAGTTTTTCAACGATGTCACTGTGTGTGGCTTGATTGATTTCACGCTCTAAAATCTTCTCAGCGCCTGCGATAGAAAGTGCAGCGACTTGTGAACGCAGCTCTTCTTTCACACGGTTGCGCTCAGACTCAATTTCAGAGTGTCCCTGAGCAATGATTTTTTCACGCTCTTGCTGACCACGAGTTGTCTCTTCGTCAACAATTAGCGCAGCACGCTTCTTAGCTTGTTCGATGATTTCAGCCGCTTGTGCTTTCGCTTCTTTGAGCTGTTCAGCGCCTTGTGCACGTACGCGCTCAAGTTCTTTTTCAGCTTCATCAGATGCTGCTAAACCATCTTCGATTTTCTTTTGGCGAGCTTCAATCGCACCATTTAGTGGTGGCCATACGAACTTCATACAGAACCATACGAAGACCACAAATGCGATTAATTCACCTATTAGAGTGGCGTTTAAGTTCACGACCGCTCCTCCTTACTTGACAGTTGTTCGTTTCAGGTATTTTGCAATATTAAAGAGCGAACAACATGTACATAGCGATACCTACACCGATCATTGCAACGGCATCGATAAGACCAGCTAGGATGAACATTTTAACTTGTAGTGAAGGCGCAAGCTCAGGTTGACGAGCACATGCTTCTAGGAACTTACCACCCATGTTACCGAAGCCTAGTGCAGTACCGATAGCACCAAAACCGATTAGTAGTGCAACAGCGATAAGTTTAATAGCAACTGCGATTTCCATTTTTATCTCCAAAGTTTCAATAGTAAATTAAAGTTAAAGTTTAAATTTAAGTATAAAAAATCTTTATTATTCAGCTGATTAGTGACTTTCTGTACTAGCCATGCTGAGGTAAACGATAGTTAGCATCATAAATACAAATGCTTGCAGTACGATTACCATAATGTGGAATACTGCCCACACGAAGTGCAGTGGTAACTGCATTAAACCAATTGCACCGATAAGGATGAAGATCATCTCACCAGCGTACAAGTTACCAAACAAACGCAGTGCTAGTGAGAATGGCTTAGCCACTAGTGCGATTGTCTCAAGTAACAAGTTAAATGGAATTAAGATTGCCATCATTAGCTTGTTCTTAGAGCTAAATGGGTGCAATGTTAATTCTGCAATAAAGCCACCGATGCCTTTGATTTTAATTGAATAACCGATCATCAGAATAAACACACCTAGCGCCAGTGCCGCAGTCATATTTAAGTCTGTTGTAGGTACAATTTTCATGTATACATCGTGTGAGTCCATACCAAATGCTTGTTCACCAACAAAGCCAGCGAATGCAGGTAGGAAGTCAACTGGAACTAAGTCCATCAAGTTCATTAGGAATACCCAAACGAAGATCGTTAGGGCCAAAGGTGCAACTAATTTGCTGTTACCGTGATAAGTATCGCGAACGTTGGCACCAACGAACTCAACAACCATTTCGATAAAGCACTGGAATTTACCAGGAACACCTATAGTGGATTTTTTAGCGGCACTTCGGAAGATCCATAAAAATATCAGACCTAAACCGATTGACCATGCGAGGGTATCTACATGCCATGTCCAGAAACCACTATCCGCACATGCTTTGTTGAAGGCAAGACCGGCATCGGTCGAGCACATCTTGGCATTGGTCAAGTGGTGCTGAATATGGCTTGATAGAGTAACTTCTTCTGCAGCCATGTTTTATCCCAAAAGTTAATGATTAAAAAAAATCAGGACTAACCATTGTGTTAGCATCACGAGCACATACACACCAAAGAATGGCAGCATCATTACTGAAAAATGCTTAAAAATCAGTGCAAAGAGCACAACAGTTAGCAAAAATTTTAATCCATTTCCTCGTTTTATCGAGGAATATACTTGATTTGCTTTGCTCGCGCCCATAAAACGAAAAGCATAAGCAGCAAATACAAAATTAGGGAGTACTAACACAGCCCCGCCAGCTAATGCTGAAACTCCGGCTTGTACTCCCCAACCCATAAAAACGATTACTGCAGCAATTAATGCTACGATACCCTGAATCAAAACACCTTTTAATGCGGCTCGCCGATATGGACGGGCTAACGAATGAGTCACTTTATATTAACCTTAATGACGTTAAATTTTATCAGGGTATGAAAACTGGCGAAATTATACTTGTTTCTGCTTAATTTGCAACTTGACGCGATGAAATGTGACGTTTTTTGGACTCAAAATAGGTCATATTTTGTTAAGTGAGAGCGCGTAGATTGGTCGCACTTCGAAGGTGATTGCTTTTACAGCGAAGCTCTGTTGTTTGGGGCTGCACAATAAACTGTAAAGACGGTAATGTGATGTCTGACTCAACACCACATTACCAGTTAGGCTAGGGGGCTTAGCTAGTTGGACTCAAACACAAAAAATAGCAGTGCTTTTAGTCAACATTTTAATCTTAATTGGCATCGTTCATCTCAGGGTTAATACGCCCTAAGATACCATCGAGTTCATCTAAGCTCGCATAAGAGATAACCAGTTTACCTTTGCCTTTTTGGTTATAGTTAATCTCAACTTTTGCACCCAGGTTTTCCTGTAGTTGCTGTTCCAATAGCTTCACATCAGGATCTTTTTGCTTAACAGCTTTTTCCTCAACTGGTTCTAGAATTGTACGTACCAGTTTTTCGGTTTCCCTAACCGTTAACCCCTTAGCAACAGCCGTTCTAGCGGCTTCTGATTGGGCTTCACCACTGAGTGCTAACAAACAACGCGCGTGACCCATTTCAATATCACCATGCTCTAACAATATTTTTACATCATCATTGAGATTGTTTAAGCGCAGTAAGTTAGTCACTGTGGTACGAGATTTACCCACAGCATCTGCCACTTGTTGATGTGTTAGCTCAAATTCATTCAATAACCTATCAAGTGCTATTGCCTCTTCCATCGCATTAAGATCTTCACGCTGAATGTTTTCGATCAATGCAATAGCAACCGCGGCTTCATCAGGAACATCTTTAACTAAGCAAGGGACTGTGTCTTGCTTGGCTAACTGCGCAGCACGCCAACGTCGCTCACCGGCGATGATCTCGAACTGTTGAGCTGACACTTTACGCACCACGATAGGTTGCAAAATTCCCTGAGATCGAATTGAGCTGGCAAGTTCTTCCAGTGCCTGTTCAGACATATCTTTACGCGGCTGGTATTTACCCGGCACTAGCCACTCTATGGGTAAACGTTGTAACTCTTGCTCGATAACAGGCTCTGCACTAGGTTCACTTTCGGCAGTCACCGGCTGCTCAGCGGCCGTAGCAGGTGCAGATGCACTTGGATTAGGTTTCGCCGAACTCAAAAGGGCATCCAACCCTCGGCCTAAACCTCGTTTTTTAACCGACATGTTCTTTTTATCCTCTTAGGCAACCGCAGCTGCTTGCTTTTCTTTGCGTCTTAGCATTTCCCCTGCAAGAGCAAGATAGGCTTTTGCACCACTGGATGCTCTATCATAATACATCGCTGGAGCACCAAAACTTGGTGCTTCCGCCAAGCGCACATTCCGTGGGATCACAGTACGATACACTTTATCGCCAAAGTGCTGCTTTAGCTGTTCGGATACATCGTTTGCAAGGCGATTACGCGGATCGTACATGGTGCGTAAAATACCTTCAATTTGCAATCCAGGATTTACCAATTTGCCCAATTGAGTGATGGTATCCATCAAGGCGGTCAACCCTTCAAGTGCATAATACTCACACTGCATAGGCACTAACACCGCATCAGCTGCTGCCATCGCATTAACCGTGAGCATATTGAGAGAAGGTGGGCAGTCAATAAATATATATTCATATTTATCTTTGACGGCTTCTAACGCATTGCGCAATCTAACTTCACGGGCAAATAACTCCATTAGTTTGACTTCAGCAGCCGTTACATCGCCATTCGCTGCGATCAAATGATACTCACCGCTAGTTTCAGTAGAGATGACTTGATCGATAGGTGACTCTTCGATCAACAGATCATACACCGTCGCCACATCACCATATTTATCGACACCGCTTCCCATCGTTGCATTACCTTGAGGATCGAGATCGATCAGTAATACTTTACGTTTTGTCGCCGCCATGGACGCGGCCAAATTCACCGCAGTGGTTGTTTTACCAACACCACCTTTTTGGTTTGCTATTGCAATGATTCTTGCCACATTGTCCTCGACAATTAATCTTTAGAAAGAATGATTAAATGGCGCTCACCGTCTAGTTTAGGCACCACTAAGCTAATATCTTGCGATAAACTCACACCGTTTGGTAGCTTTTCTAGCTCATCAGCAGGGTACTGTCCCTTAAGCGCTAAGAATACACCTTGGTCATCGATTAAATGCGAGCACCACTGGATCATATCTTGTAGTGATGCAAAAGCACGGCTGAGTACACCGTCTAATTTAACACTTGGTTGATATTCTTCAACACGAGACTGCACAGGGGTGACATTATCAATGCCAAGCCCATGTTTTACCTGCATTAAAAATCGGACTCTTTTACCAAGGCTATCAAGGAGAACAAAATTGATGTCCGGTCTAGCAATCGCTAACACCATGCCAGGTAAACCAGGGCCTGTGCCAACATCAATATAATTGCTACCTGTTAAATGCGGTGCGACGACTAAAGAATCCATGATGTGTTTCACCATCATTTCTTTAGGGTCTCGAACGGAAGTGAGATTGTAAGCTTTATTCCATTTATCCAGCAGTTGGACATAGTCGACCAACTGCTGCTTTTGTTGTTCGCTGAGCTCGATTGAGGTATCAGCGAGTAATTCATTCAATTGTTCTAATAACACAGTGTTCCACTGCTATTACGCCGACTTACGCAATAGCCCTTGCTTTTTCAGATACACTAATAATAGCGAAATAGCAGCAGGGGTGATACCAGAAATACGTGAAGCTTGGCCAATCGTTTGTGGACGCGCATCAGTTAGCTTTGCCACAACCTCATTTGACAGGCCACTTACCTGGCTATAATCAAAATCCGCTGGCAATACTGTTTCTTCATGACGTAGCTGTTTATTTATCTCATCCTGCTGACGCGCAATGTAGCCTGCGTACTTAGTCTGGATCTCAACTTGCTCAAGAGCAGGGATGTTATCAAACTCAGATCCTAGCCCTTCTATTGCCATGAGATCATGGTAATTAACTTCCGGGCGACGGATTAAATCTTCAAGACTGGCTTCGCGTACGAGTGGCTTTTTCAGCAGTTCGTTTACCGCATCAAGTGCTGGATGATCTTTATGGATCCAAGTGTTGCGTAAACGCTGTGCTTCTTGTTCCATGACTTCAAGCTTTTCATTGTAAGCTGCCCAGCGCTCATCATTAACAAGACCTAGCTCGCGGCCTTTTTCAGTTAATCGTAAATCTGCATTATCTTCACGTAATAACAAGCGGTACTCTGCACGGGAAGTAAACATACGATAAGGTTCTTTGGTGCCTAATGTTGCTAAGTCATCAATCAGCACACCGGCATAAGCTTCATCACGGCGAGGAGTCCATGCTTCACGACCTTGAACCTGAAGTGCCGCGTTCATACCCGCGATCAGGCCCTGAGCACCAGCTTCTTCATAACCAGTGGTACCATTGATTTGACCAGCAAAGAACAGGCCATTGATAAACTTTGTTTCTAGTGACTGTTTAAGGTCACGTGGATCGAAGAAATCATATTCTATTGCATAACCAGGACGGCAGATATGAGCATTTTCAAAACCTTGGATCGAGCGTACGATCTCTAGCTGAATATCAAATGGTAAGCTGGTGGAAATACCATTTGGATATAACTCGTAAGAAGTTAGCCCCTCAGGCTCAACAAATATCTGATGCTTTTCTTTATCAGCAAAACGTACAATTTTATCTTCAATAGAAGGGCAGTAACGTGGACCTATACCTTCAATCACACCAGCATACATAGGTGAGCGATGCAAATTATTGCGGATCACTTCATGAGTTTTTTCATTGGTATAGGTGATATAGCATGGGATCTGTTTTGGATGATCAGACACTTTACCCATAAATGAGAAAACCGGAGTAGGGGTATCGCCTGGTTGTTCTTGCATCACTGAAAAATCAACCGTTCGTGCGTCGATACGTGGTGGTGTACCCGTTTTTAGACGATCAACACGGAATGGCATTTCACGTAAACGTTCAGCTAGGGCGATAGAAGGTGGATCGCCAGCACGGCCGCCTTTGAAGTTTTCTAAACCTATATGGATCTGACCACCTAAGAAGGTACCAACCGTTAGCACCACAGAAGAAGCACTAAAACGTAATCCCATCTGTGTCACAACACCTTTGACCTGATCCCCCTCAACAATGAGATCATCACAAGATTGTTGGAAGATCTTTAAGTTATCTTGGTGTTGTAAAATATCTTGGATCGCGGCTTTATATAATGCGCGATCTGCTTGAGCGCGAGTTGCCCGTACCGCTGGACCTTTAGATGAATTTAATGTTCTAAACTGGATCCCACCTTTGTCGATAGCCGTGGCCATTGCACCGCCAAGTGCATCGATCTCTTTTACTAAATGACCTTTACCAATTCCACCAATAGCCGGGTTACATGACATTTGGCCTAAGGTATCCATATTGTGTGTTAACAATAAGGTATTCATACCCATTCGGGCTGCTGCAAGTGCAGCTTCTGTGCCTGCGTGTCCACCACCAACAACGATGACATCAAAATGTTCATGATAAATCATTTACGGGATCCTACTTAAAACAACCGAGCAAATTTAGAAAGGATGCGTATTCTACCTAGAATTAACCAGAAGTGAAATGGTTAAACTTTAGACAACGCAAAAAATAGATCTCTTAAAATATATAAGGATCTTTTTAAAGATCTTTATTGATCTTACTATTACTGATCCTATGATCTGTGAATAGTTTTGTATTCCTTTTTAGATCCAACTGCTTAGCTTAGATCAATTGATGTGAATTAGATCGGATCAACAGGCTTAAAACCTTTGATCAACTTGGCACTTTATTCACAGGCTTGGATCTTGATTATTTTATCCAATGGATAAGTAACCTTAGATCTGCAGTTAGATCAGAGGTTATCCACAATGCGATCTAAAATAGACTAAATTTGTGTATAACTTCTGTGTATTTATGATCGCCTCATTAAGCGATACTGTCGATAAACTTAGGTAGCCAAGCAATAGCGGTATCTTCTGGTAGATCAGGCTGTAATACATCGATCTTTTCCACGTCGACCAGCAATGTCGCTCCTTTCTCTTTTAACAAGGCAGCAAGATTAAGTGCTGCATAGTTAAAGGTGTCATAACTTGAGTCGCCAATCCCTATCACTGCAAAGCGCAGGCCTTGGAGATCTGTTGTATTGTTTAGGGCTGATATAAAAGGCAATAGGTTTTCAGGATAATCTCCAGCACCATAGGTTGATGTGACCACCAGCCATAGTGTTTGTTGACATGTCTCAAGCTCTGGCTGCTCATGTAGGTTCACTGCAATGCCATGGGATTCAAGTGACTCTACTACTTGTTCTGCAACATATTCTGCTGACCCCATTTGGCTACCAACGATCAGATCTAAAGTTTGCATTATTACCTTACCTAAGCTTCTAGTGCGCGACATCTTAGCGATTAACGTGAATATGTAAAGAGTAACACTTACGTTGTGGGAATTTTTTTTTTGCTCAAATTCTGTTTGATTTTTTAGTTTTTTAATTATGGCTATGAATTTAAAGAAGAAAATAAAATATTCCTTATGGTTTGTAGGTGATTTACTTGTGGATAATCTATGAGCTAGTTGAGTTTAACTGTACGTAGCCAAGGTGATGTTTTGCATTAATAAGTGGTTGATATCGCCATTATGGATGCAAGCAGTAAGGTTGTGGATTAGCGATTGTGGATAACGATCTAAATGGTTGAAGTTGATCGGTTTTTTTAGATCTATATAGTTAGATCCATATAATAAAAGAATCTAAAAAAACCGGGAGATCTAGCCATTAATTTAATTTGACTGCCATGTTATGCCGACAGAGTGTTCAAATAAGAAGTCAACTGTTGCTTCTTTAAGCATCCTTTTAGTTACTGACTCCTGCTGCGCTATCACGTGATCGCTCAGTGCATTTCCGGATGAGATACGTTTGACGCCCAATTCTGTGAGCTGCTGTTTATCACTTAGTCCGGGCATCAACATTACGTTAATTGGAATCGAAAGTAGAGTAGTCAGGCGCTTTATCGTGACAAGTTCAGTTAAACCGGGAATAAAAAAGCCATCGCAACCCGCTTCTTGATAAGCGAGTGCACGTTTAAGTAATGCTGTTTCATTCCATTGTGGTTGTAAGCAAAGATCGCAGCGTGCATTGATAAAAAAGTGTTTAAAACCAGCGTCACGTAATGCTTGCCTGATAGCATATAGTAATGACTGGTGTGCTTGAATATCACGTAAACCGTTCTGATGACTGGGCGTGTCTTCAATATTGATACCTACAACACCAAGATCTGCCAATTGAATAATATGCTTGATGATCTGACTTTGATCCGCGCTGTAGCCTGCCTCAATATCAACGCTTAAGGGAATAGTGATCACCTTAAGAATGGCACTGACTATTTGTAGCACATGATCAAATGTGAGTTGTTCTCCATCTTTAAAGCCTTGGTGATTAGACATGCCCCAGCTTGTTGTTGCAACTGCTTGGCCACCAGCTTGCTCAATAATAAGTGCCGATAAAGGATCCCAACAATTAGCAATAAAGAGGGGGTTGGGGTTTTGATGAAGGGCTTTAAAAATTGTTCGTTTATTCATTTTATTTCTCGTAAGTTTAAATACTTAGCATAAATATTCTTGTCAGAACAAACTGGCCACATTCGGCACTCAACATTTTTATACGTATTTTCACAAAAAAGTAAGGTGAGTCGCTTACTTGAAAAATATGTATAATTTTCATACATATGAAGAAGTTTTCAACAATACCCGTATTTTTATAAAATTTTATGTCATTGATAAATAAACTTTTTGTTTATTTTCTCATTATTTGTTATCCCATTCGCTTTGATGTTAATACTGATTATGAATTGTACAAAATAGCAAGGATTGCTTTGGTAAACGTTTTTACTTTTACATCAAAACTGGATTTTGCTTGGGCAATGAGATGTTTTATCGATTTATTCTCATTCCAGATAAGTCGATATAAACAAGGTGCTTATTACTAGCCGTTACATAACCGCAAAGTTAAGGAAAAAACATGAAAAAATTAATTGAAAAAAGTGTGCTATCTAGTATTTCTGGTGGTAGTGGTGTTTTGGATCCATTAGACCCAGCGTCGTCTGTTTTACATCCTGTTAGACCTGAATCTTCAGTATTGCACCCAGTGAGACCTGAGTCTTCAGTATTACACCCTGTTAGACCTGAATCTTCGGTACTACACCCTGTTAAGCCCATCTAATACATAGATTTAATACGCGTTGGCATATGTGTTGTTGCCAACGGTATTACCTTATACTTTACTTTTTATTAATATAATTCAAAGACTTAATTTTATATGTTTTATTGACCTCATGATTAAGATTGGAAATAATGCTTTCGACTTTAAGGAACACTAAAAGGTAAAGCATGGAGAAGAAACTGCGCATCAGTGCCGCTAAAGATTGGTATTCATTTCGCATTAGCGCTTCTGGAGAGCTGGAATTTAAACGTGTTGCACTATGGGCCGCCGATAAACATGGTTCAGTAACAGGACTTGTCTCTGGTACTGTGAGCAAAAAGTTCGCCAACTATTTATACAAGTCATCATACACACATGGTGGTTATATTCATTGGGATGATATGACACCCGATCAACAGAAAAAGGCAAAGCAGGACTGCCAAATAGACGTCGACAGGTTAAAAGAGCTACAAGAGGACGATACTAGCTCGTAATCGACACCCGCTGCTTTTTAATATTTACTTGAAATCACCGCAGTTTACATAACTGTGCTTCATTATTTTTTCTACTCTATAGTCCGATTAGTGCGGCTATACGTTAAATCCAATTAGAAATAACGACATGAATCAATTCGATAAAAACCAGATTATCACGCTGGATATTCAAGACCCGCAACAAATCAAATTAGCATTAACACAATATAAAGCTTTATTAGATGAGGATAGGGCTTTTAGCGATAGTCAATTTGATATTGAATTTAAGCAACGGGGAAAAGACGGTGATCGCCGCCTACAACCACAAGACAGCGGCAACAACCTTAAGTTGCTACAATCTGCATTAAACTTAGGCCAAGAAGGTGGCTCTCACCACTATAATCATCCGATAGATGATGATACTGAAACTTATATTTCTGAGGTTATTCTGTTTGCAGCTGCGCTGCAATATTCCGAAATTAAAGAGGTTGTTGTAGAAACTGCCAAAGCCATCGTCGCTTATAGTCGACGCCAAAACAATACAGATGAAATGTGGCTAGATGATATGCGGGTATTTGGCGTAGAAGCATTATATATGCTTGCAAAGACAGATATACGATATGCCTACTTGCTTGCACAGTTTTTTGTGCCTTATTGGGATGATGAACATGCCTGCGGTTACGAAAGCTATTTAAGTTCGTTGCTTCATGAGCATGGCTGGCACAATGAAATAATCAAAGCATTTATATGGTGTGACAACGATAGCTTTAGATCTGGCATGTTCCAAAATGATCAATATAGTGATGATTGTAGCTACCAGCCATTGGGGGAATATTTATGCCAGCACCCGGAGTTCTATGAACCGTTTAAAGCGTTAGTTATTGCACGTTTCAAAGCTGAACCTGCATTACTTGAGCGTATCGATACTATGTGCGATGAAGGTGAAGAAGAAGACTTAAGTGCTTATCAACCCGTCGTGTCTCTATACCAATCGCTATTCCCTCATACCTGTTTTTATGACGATGAAGAAGCCAAAGATAGCTTTATGGCAATGCCGTTTTTTGGCAACACGCTCGAAAATGAAGCGTATGATTTACAGCAAAAAGTCCAATCACAGGTTGTAGGGCCGCTCGTTAAAATAGCACAAAGTGCTATTACTGCGCGTGCAAACTATCGCGCCTATCTCGCCAGAGACGAGAGAAAATATGAGCTTAACTATGGTAGCAATTTATTGAAGCCCTTAGTGCTAGCTATGCCACAAGGTGAGTCATTGTGGCGCTATATTGAAAGTGGTGAGCCACACACCGTGTTAGAAACACTCTGTGAAGTAGATGTATTTGAATTAGCAAAAGTGCATGCCAGTGATATGGCTGAGCATTTTGTTGATCAATTGGTTAGTTTCGAGCACAACAACCAAGGCATAGCCAACGAGTTGAAATCGGTGCTCAATCTTGTACGGGGCGATCTACTGACTGATCACTTCAGTGAAGAAGTTGAATGTACACAACCAAATGGTTTGGTATTGACGCTTACGGTACGCAAAGATACAGAAACTAACTTACTACAAGCTCGTGCTCAGCAATACTTGCGCGTGATTGACGTATTTTACCATGCTCTAGGCAAACGTGAGTTTAGTAAATATATGATGGCATCACTTACCGAAGGTGATGAGGCGCTACTTTCTAGAGAAGCCTATTATCAGCGCTACACTCAACTCTCCTTATCTGATATTGAAAGCGCAGCAGAAAGTGCTAAAGCCAAAAATATTCAATCGATATTTCGCCACTTTACTAATCACGATGAGTTACTGTGTCGCAAGCATCTAAAGTTGGTTGACGAGCATTTTCGCTCATCCCGTGCGCTTTGCCATCCAGAGCAGTGGCCGCAATTGGATATGGGCTTAATGACACTGGCCAGTTATCACCTTCACAGTGATTACAATCAGCGTATTGGCGATGATATTACAGAGGCACTGGTAACTTATCTTAACGATAATCATATTTGGCAACTCGCTGCCCAGCACATAATTAAAAAATGTCATAAAAAGTCAGACCGTTATAACCCCGAAAATTTGGGATTATCTGAGGAGCAAATAGCGCGGATCTGCGAACACTTTACTGCAGACACGCCGCAAGATGATTTGACCAGTATATTGGCACTAGTACAGCCACACTTGTATCGAGATGAGTGCTGTCTCGGCGATCTTTACTTAAACAAATTTAGTGAGCAGCAACCCAGCTATCAGCTTTTTAAAGATCATGATGATGACTTTCAGCGCTTTACCTTAGCCGCATTTTGGTTGCGGCAATTACCTTTACCCTTACAAAATAAAGCAGATCGTTTGTGGCAATTTATTATTGCATTGGCGCCTGTTAGGGTTGCACGCAATGTGCTTCGTGCTTATTCAAATGATCATTGGGATATAGAGTTTAACAATATACTCGATGGGATTGATGTCTATGAGCACTTAACTAAAGCTGGAATAGATAGCGGTATTCTGAATGCCTATGAAATGAGTTATCAACGTTATGACTTCGGGCGTTACGTAAATTGGATAGAGATTTACAGCGAAATAGTCAGTGATGATACCAGTATGTTTGGCAGCATGGGGCGTAAAAAAGCCAAAGCCATGGAACGGGGACTTGCGTATATTAATGAGCGCACGAAAGTTGAGTTTTTACATCATGTATCACTCAAACATCCTGAAGTTGCAGTGGACTTTGATCATGACTTGCGCCGTACGATAGATATTTTTGTGCAATTAAATCTGCACTCTTGGGAGCATGCGCTGGCACATGAGTCAGGTAAGGATTGTCTGTATTTCGGTGAAGGTGAAAAGTTACCAAAGAAGCTGTATAAAACCATTGTGGCAGATAGCCTTTCAATACATGATAAACCTTGTCATGTTGATGGTCGAAGTTGGGAAGCCTGCACTGTGTTACAGCAGCAAGGAGACAATTACGTGATTGTGATGGCCGATCATGAGGTGCCGCTTGCTTGGTATGAAGACAGACTGCCATCGGGACCCTTATTGGTATTCTCAGAGCAGGTTGAACGTGCTGCTATTGTAAAGCGCGTTGCTGAACTTCAAGTGCAATGCAATCGTATTAATGGGATTGTTGAACAAACGATGGCTTATCTAGATAACGAAATAGAGTTTGACGCCATGGCTGCGCTGTTCAAAGAGCAAATATTCACCGAGTTTATGCGTATCGATGCCGATGAATACCACATGTATAGTCTGCGTCAATTTGTGTGGATGCTAGATGTTAAGCGTCGCAACAAACTGGTACGTCTGCTGCTCAATCATGACTATCGCGGCTTTAAATTAATTGAAGCGCAAATGGAGCAACCTTGGTTGTTACATCAACTGGCACACAATGAAATTGATTTTGAGACTTACCTATCAACCAGCGATGAGTATGAAGGTGAAGCATCCGAGACCGGTATGGCATTTTTACTTGCCTGGTTATTTGAGATCGGCATTAAACCTGAACACTTGGTGCTGTTTTGTATTAAGCGCAGCCATTTTGATGTATGTCGTGAGTTTATTGTGGCACATGCCCGTGGCCAATATGGCAGTTTTAAACAGAGTTTGAGCTACTTACACGCAGGTCGCCGCGCTGAACTTCCTGAAATATTAAGCCAAGAAGCAGATGCTGAAGTATTGCTAGCTCCATTGAAAAAAGACAAATCTCGTAAGGTAAAAGAAGCAGTCAGCCATTACTGTAGCTAACCTGAGTTCGGATAATTAACCCCAGCTCGGGATA
>NZ_RCSQ01000160.1:0-9319 GCF_004103255.1 Pseudoalteromonas sp. PS5 | reverse complement strand
AACGCTGTTAGCGTCAGATTGACTCCTTCAAATTGAGCAAGTATTAAGTCAAATTGGTATTACATCAGAGCTGTGTTGTATTCGAACATTCTACTATATTAGAACCTACTATACCTACTTGCTTTACGAAAAGCGCCCCCTTTGAGACGCAAAGGCCTTGTCGATAACACTGATGTCGTGTCCAGCTATCAACGATAGTCTCTGTAACCGTAAAGAAAACTGTTTATCTGTTCTGCCATTAGCAGCTGATTTAATCACTCAAATTGAGTAAATATTAAGGAAGTATCACTCTGAGTAAGATCAACAACGCCAGCATAAATACTGGCGTTGTTGCTGAAGTGAATTAACTAACGATTATTTTTGCTTCTGCTGCTTGCGCACATTTGCAATACGAGAACGGTTTTTTAATCGAGCTTCTGCACTTGCTTGGTTCGATGGCTTGTTCACACGAGCTTTGCGACGTTGATGTGCAGGCTTTTTCTGAATTGTTTCCACTAGTTTTTCCCGATTAGCGACTTCATACCCTGGTAAGTAGTAACGCGAGATCTGCTGTTCAATTAATTGCTCGATATGGATCAGATCCGACTCTTCTTCACGGCTCACAAAAGTAATGGCGTAACCAAACTGCCCTGCACGTCCTGTTCTACCAATACGGTGTACATAGTCTTCAGCCAGATAAGGGACGTCATAGTTCACTACTCGTGGTAAACCAACAATATCAAGGCCGCGGGCTGCAACTTCAGTGGCGACCATCACACGCACTTTACCCTCAGTAAATTCCCTTAGCGCTCTGCGACGGGCTCCTTGAGTTTTATCACCATGACAAACATTCGCGTCAATCCCGTCGAGCTTTAACTCTTCAACCAGTTTGTCCGCTGTTTCTTTCATGTTGACAAATACCAACACCTGTTGCCAGTTCTTTTTACCAATTAGTTCCGAGAGTAGCTCCCGTTTA
Organism: Pseudoalteromonas sp. PS5; assembly: GCF_004103255.1. Lineage (NCBI taxonomy): Bacteria > Pseudomonadati > Pseudomonadota > Gammaproteobacteria > Alteromonadales > Pseudoalteromonadaceae > Pseudoalteromonas > Pseudoalteromonas sp. PS5. The sequence goes on along the minus strand of NZ_RCSQ01000160.1, from coordinate 8,364 downwards.
CGCTCTTCTTTGACTGGATATACAACATGGCGAACTGTCTCTGCAGTGCTATTGTCAGGTGTTGCCTGAATAAGCTTAGGTTGATTCAGGACTTGTTTGGCAAATTGCTTCATCGCTGACGGAAAAGTCGCCGAGAATAGTAACAACTGCTTGTTCTCATCTACCGATGCAATTACCTTTTGCATGTCTGTGATAAAGCCCATGTCGAGCATACGGTCAGCTTCATCCAGCACGAGATACTTTACTGTGTTCAAAGCAACATTACCAAGGCGAATATGATCTAACAGGCGACCTGGCGTAGCGACCAGAATATCAACTCCCTGTTTTAAACGCTCAGCTTGGCCGTTAACATTGACTCCACCAAAAAGCGCTTGCACTTTTAAGTCTGTATATTTTGCAAACGTAGCGCAATTATTGGCGATTTGCTCAGCAAGTTCTCGAGTTGGAGCCAGAATAAGCGCACGAGGTGTTAGCTGCGACTCAGTCTCTAGCAATTTTTGGATAATAGGTAATGCAAACGCTGCGGTTTTCCCTGTTCCAGTTTGCGCTGTAGCGAGCACATCGTTGCCTTGACGAATGGCAGGAATTGCGGCCTGCTGAATTGGCGTTAATGTGTGAAAATTGATGTCTTGCAGCGCATCTAAAAGAGGCTGTGCGAAACTAAATGAAGAAAACGTTGCCATAATAACCTACGACCGAATCAAAAACGGTCGCAGATTATAAATGACAAACGGGCTTTTAACAAAACTTAAGCAGCGTTTCGTCGATTAATTTTGGTGTAGCGCCAATAAAATCGCTTTCTTTCAATTGCGAAAGAAGCGCAATCCCCTCTTGTTGCTGTGCAACAGAAAGCGGCACATAAGGTAATCTAAATACGGGCTTTACCGCTGCGGTCATGATTAAAGCGGAATTAATCGCGATTGGATTTGGCTCGCAGAATAACCACTTCATTAGTGGAAGCAAAGATTTGTTAAGCGCGTCATTCGGTGCGTCCATTAATTGCCGGAATAACCCTGGTACCAAATTTGACGTCACAGAGATAACACCGTGGGACTGGCTTTTATGGCGGCTATCATGAGCCTCATCATCATTCCCAGACCAACAAGCAATCCCCATTGCCTCATAATGAGCGATACGAGCATCACCGGCACACTCTTTCATGCCAACGAAGTGCTTGTGATTTGCAAGCGGTTCAATAATGTCGGGGGTAAGATCTTGCCCCGTTCTACCCGGCACATTGTAGATAAAGGCCGGACCGATTTCTAACACCTCGTTTAAATGCGCTTTCACGCCTGTAATCGAAGTTTTGCCGTAATAAGGGTTAATTTGAAGCGCGCAGTGCATGCCTGAAGCAAAGCCATATTCAGTTGCTTTTTTTGCTTCTCTGGTGTTGTTGCTTCCTGTATTACCAACAATTAATAATCTATCACCAAACTTATTCGCTGAGTGAGCAATCAGCATCAAGTGCTCCTCCCAGTTCATTAGTTGACCTTCACCAGTCGTACCCGCAACTACGATACCGTCTACACCGTTCGTAATTTGGGCTTCCACCAATTTATCAAAGGTATCTAAATCTATTTCGCCCGCCATGGTATAAGGCGTTTTAATTGCTGTGATTAAGCTCGATTTTTTTATTGATTGGATATGATACATGGTTTTTCTATTACTCATTCTGTTAACCGCCATTTTTACCATAAATACGACGGAGATCCGACCCATAAAATCATGGAAATCAATTAAAACTGATTAATTTTGCCTTTGCACACTTGTTATTTGCGTAAAGATCCATCAGAATTACACCTACTGTATATCCATCCAGTTTACTTTATGGGATTGTCACATTTTTTAAATACGCACTTTTATACCACTGCTGAGCTGAGCAGTAGCTTAAAAATTACCGAAGACCGACTGGCCGAATGGCAAAGTCTGAGTCTTTTTCCTAACCCAAGCTACAGCATTCAGAACCAAATAAAGTGTAGTTCTTACTTCGGACTTTATGAATGCGAAGAGTACACCGACTTTTACGCTCGCGGCTTATTAAATTGGGGTCAATTGATACAAAAACACAAAATAGATCAATCGAGTAATGCCTTTGAACTTTTTAGACAAAAATATTGTGACGCATTGGGTAGATGTGTAGAAAAAGGCTTTTATACTGAAGATCCGTCGTTTAGTGATGATTTAGTTGAACATGTTCAGCAGGTGTGGCAACAGTTTTTGTGTGGTAAATACGGCGTTATCAGCCAAAATGGGCTCATTGAAGAAGCGCTGTATATTGATTTAGGCCGTGCCATTATTGACGACATTACAGAAGCCAGAACAGCTAGTAATATTGCAGCTGAGCAACGAGAACAAGTACACAATGCAATGAAATTACTCAACAAAGCGTTAGCAGCAAACACTCAAGCTGAGCAAACTGAGTCGCTACGGTCAAAGTACATTGATCAGTTAATCCGTAAGTATGATTTGTCTATAAAGTAGCGTAAATTTAATATCATACTTAACTGACTTCTCTGAGCGTCAAAAGAGGGGCTTCGTCTTGCTAGCAAAAATTAAATACTTCTTGGAACAAATCAGATACCAATTTGTACTTCTTCGGGTACAAGACACTTTATCGCCTAACTCCCTCTATGGGCGGTTGCAACCTACAGACTGGTGCTAGCTTCAAGCGAATAAAACAGTGATTGTCTAAAGCTCTGATGAATTATTGATAACAGCACGAATAGATGTGCTGTTTCTGGAGCTTGAAGCCTTGTCGATAGCACTTTTCTTAAACACAAATCCTTGGTATTGGTCGTTTGTAATTACAGCGAGAGAAGCTGTGGCTATATTTGCTGCTCAATATGCGCACGAATAATCTCAAACGCTTTTAATACTTTCAATTGATCTTCACATAAACTGTCATACCAAGCATCAAACAATTCATCTTCTTGCTCGCTAAGTGTCTGATACTGCGCTAATAGCGTCACAATATCGCTGTGTGTACAAGACAAAGAATCCAGCTCTTGCTGTAGTGCAGAGTCATCGCTGCTTTGCAGTTTAGCTAAAATTGAGTTATCTAATTCAGCTTGTTTATCCATAATGAATGCTCTTTTATCTGTATTTATATCGGTCAACAACGATGCTCTGTTGCAAACCATTGTACTAGGTTTTAGTTATTTATGAGGCTACTGCTTTATACCACGAACGATGTACGTAATACGAGTTACATTCTTCCACCAACAAGTCGGGAGGATAAAGTCCACTCCTAGCTTCGGTAAAAGCTTTTGACTATTAATAATGTCGTTATGCAAACTGCCCTTACATTTATATGGCTTCGAATCAAATTACCGTAAAAACAGGTATGAACAATATACCTGCACTACGCTAATTTTTTGATACGCATATCATAATGATCTGTTATGCAGCATTAGTTATATCAGGCAATTTTGAGGAAAGTAACCCCCTTTTTTTTAACTGCTCAAGATACGTTCAGTTTCATGTTGATGGCGACGATAAAACAACCATTATGCTGTAAATATCATCTCATCAAAATTTAGTTGTTGAGAATAGTTTTTATTTAATTTATATTTGATATGGTATAACAAAACACAAATGTAGGAATCGTTGTAATGAAACCAAATATTCACCCTGACTATCAACTTGTTGCTTTTCATGACACATCTGTAGACAAATACTTTATCGTGGGATCCACTATTAAAACTGACCGAACGATTGAGTTAGATGGTAATACTTATCCCTATTTTCCGATCGATGTGTCTAGCGCTTCTCACCCTTTCTATACAGGTAAGCAAAAACTTGTTGCAAGTGATGGCCGCGTTGCGCAATTTAATCGTCGCTTTAAAAATTTAGCGTCTAAAAAAGGATAAAAATCATGAAAGTCTTAAGCTCACTTAAAAGCGCTAAAAATAGGCCAGGATGTCAAGTTGTGAAAAGAAGAGGCAGAGTGTATGTGATCTGTAAAACTAACCCTAGATTTAAGGCGGTACAGGGTAAAAAGAAAAAGCGCTAAATGTATAAACAAGTGCCAATCAACATCGCTGATCGGCACTTGATTAGAGTAGACTTTACTATCACTTGTTTCCAAATAACAGTTCCCAAAAGCTTGGTGGCTCATGGAGCTCGTGATATTTCTTCCTCAACTTATCGACTTCCAGTAATTTTTGACGTGCAGCATCAAGTTCGCCTGACTCAAGTCGCTGCTCAACTAACGCCAAAGTTTCTAATACTTGCTCAAGACCGATTAATGATTCTGAAGCTACCGTTTTCTTAAAATTAAACGCTTTGCTTTCACGTACAAGTAGCTTAAATTCATCCAGATGTACCTGCATTTGTTGTTTTGTTTCAGACTGCACTGCTAATTTGTATATATGTCCCATCTTTTTCATTGTTTTATTCAGGTCACTTTGCTCGTTTGCGATGACAGAAGTAGCAACAAAAAATATGATAGCGTAAATTACTTTTATCATGAGGGTCTCCCTATTAGATTTGCCGCTTAGTATAAAGCAAATGCAATCAGAGCTACATTTATTGTTGATAACCTAGGTACCTTCGTAAAAAGCTGGCTTAAAACAACCAGTACCCGTGCGCTCCTCTATTAAAGCCACATGATATGCGTGATAATGACTGTCATTAAAGCGCATTTATGAGCTATAATTTGTAAAGCAACGGTTCTTTTGACTTATCAATACATTTTCGCAGCTATGGCTTATGTTCAAAAAACTCGTACTTTTCATCCTGCTCTTAATTACCTCAAAGATAGCTTTAGCTGCACCACTATTCAGTGTTACGTTTGTGAATCCAGGCTTTGCCAACGAAAACCCCACAGGAGACTTCTGGCGTAATGTAAGCAGGATTATGCAAGCAAGCGCCAATAACCTAAATATCGAGTTAAAAATTAGCTATGCTGAGCGCAATCATATTTTAATGAAGCAACTGATAAGCCAAGCATTATCCAATCAGCCAGACTACCTTATTGTCGTAGATGAGAAATCCAGCGTTATTCCTTATTTATTATCAATACCAGCCTCAAACGTAAAAATCATATTTTTGCTAAACGGCCCGTCAAAAGAAGCAGAACTCGCGCTAGCCAATGCAGGACATCAAATTATTGGCACTATTGAACCTAATAATTTCCAAGCCGGGTTTAAGTTAATGCACCAACTTGCGAGAAAATCAATGAAGTCCACCGCCCCATCTAAACACCTGTTAGCACTGCTAGGTGATGTCGCAACTACAGCTGCATTGGATAGACAGAAGGGCATGCTAGCCTACCTTGAGCATAATAAAGAGATTGAGTTAATCGCTGAAGAAAACTGTCAGTGGTCACAACAAGAAGCGTACAGAATAACAGCAGCATGGTTACGTCGAGACCCATCAATTACAACAATATGGGCTGCCAATGATCCAATAGCCATTGGCGCCTTAAAAGCTGCAAATGAACTGCAGCGAAAAGTAGTCGTAGGTGGTATTAATTGGGATAAGAATATTGCCCCGAAACTTGACGTTTCTATAGGCGGTCATGTTCTTCTTGGGGCTTACACACTTACTAGGCTTGCCCACTATCATCAATTCCAAGACCACATTGGACATTTAAAAGTATCAATTTTCGAACAACTAGACACGTCAAACTTACTTCTTTTTAACGCGATCCATGGAAACTTTATTGGACAGCTGGAATTTTCACGTTACATTAATGAGCCAGAGCAATTTACAATACGGGAAATAAACAACTCAATAAAGCAAAAAAAACAACAATAAGCCACCTATATATTTATACTTTTAAAATTATCAATTCAAATACAGAAATTAAAAACTATAAATAATGCAATTTGGAAACTAATAGCACCTTCCAATTGACAGCGATGTCAACACCTGTTTTAGTTACAAACGTAAACAACATGTAAAACAGGTGAACTTATGAAAAACAGTAAAAAAGCAACAAAATTTATCAAGCTTTCGGCGTTAAGCGTATGTGTTTGCGCGAGCCTCTCATCAGTAGCGCAGGCAGACACTCAGCGCGTTATCGTGACATTAAAAGATAACGCCACAACTAACGTATTACCGCTACAGCTAAACGATCTTGAAGCCGCGCATTTGAAGTCTCAGATCCTTTCGGAGGCGGCATACACAACATTAGGTACAACGGCTTTGGGCACACTTCCGAGTGTCAATGCGTATGTTGCAGAGGTATCTCCTGCACAAATGCAACAACTGCAGGAAGATAAGAATATTGCTCAAGTTGAGATTGACCCAAAGCGTTACTTGCCTGCGATAGAGCCTACTGCAATTGACTTGCTAGCAGAAGCCACTCCATATGGGATTAGAATGGTACAGGCTGATCAGGTTTCAGATAGTTATAGCAGTAATCGCAAGGTTTGTATCATGGATACAGGCTACACGCTAGGTCATCAAGACTTACCTAATACTGGGATCACCGGTAATGATGGCTATGGTAATTACGATACAGGTTTATGGAGTAATGACGGCAACGGACATGGCACTCACGTAGCTGGCACAATAGCAGCGCTTGGTGGTAATGGAACAGGTGTGGTTGGTGTAAACCCATCAGGTCAATTAGGTCTGCATATTGTTAAAGTATTTAACGACCAAGGTCGTTGGGCATATGGCTCTAATCTTATTAAAGCGATTGAGCAGTGTGAGCAAGCAGGCGCTAACGTAACCAGCATGAGCTTAGGAGGCAGTGGCAGCTCTACGGCGGAACGAAATGCCTTTGAACAAAGTTATCAACGTGGCATGCTACATATTGCCGCAGCAGGTAACGGCGGTAACAGCTCGCTAAGCTATCCGGCATCTTATGATGCAGTTGTGTCAGTTGCTGCGGTAGATAGCTCAGAATCTAAAGCTTCATTCTCACAGTACAACAGCCAGGTTGAAATTGCAGGGCCTGGTGTTGGTGTTAACTCTACATGGAATAACGGTGCTTACAGAAGCATTAGTGGTACATCGATGGCAACACCTCACGTTTCCGGCGTTGCAGCATTGGTTTGGAGTCAATTCCCGCAATGTACAGCCAAGCAAATCCGAAATGTGTTAAATGCAACGGCAAAAGATAAAGGCCAAGCTGGACGTGATACGTCTTATGGTCACGGTATTGTCCAAGCGAAAGCTGCTGTAGATTATTTAACTGCGAATGGCTGTGATACCTCAGGCGCTGTAAATGCGAACTTTAGCGTTACAGTAGATGGTATGACCGCTACATTCAGTAACCAATCGACGTCTGGTCGCTACCAGTGGCAATTTGGTGATGGTGCAACGAGCTCGCAAACAAACCCATCACATACCTATGCTTCAGCTGGTACTTATCAAGTGACATTAACTGTAACTGCTGCAAACAATAAAACAGCATCAAAAACAGTTTCCGTTACAGTAGATGGCGCACCTACGGGATGTAAAGGTATCCAAGAATGGAATGCGACAAAGCGCTACTATAAAGGTGACCGAGTATCATTCAAAGGATTCGAGTACAAAGCTACATACTGGTCACAAGGTGCAAGCCCTGAAATCTACTCAAATGTTTGGACAAAGGTGGCACAGTGTAAATAACAACTTGATGAGTAGTGGTGTTTAAGCACCACTACTCATTGCTAACAAAACACTGGCAATCAAGATAACTAATATCATCCACCACTCTCTTATTGATAGCTGTTCTTTAAAACACCACATACCGAGCAAACTCGCACTGACGATACCAATGGCTCTTTTCAGCCCCTCCACCATCCCAGGCTGTAGCCCACTTAATGCTTGCATCTGGGCAATAACAGCAATGGCAAACACAAGCGTTGACAACCCCCAAAGCCCAGCATGCTTTGTTAGCTCGTGAAATGAATACCTCGGGCGTAGAAAGATGAAGTTAACCATAAGCACCATTAGGGTAATAAACGTGGCATGAAAAGAAAGCGAACTGTACTGTAATGCTTGCTTGTCAAAAACAATACATAGCCCCCAACAAAATGATGTGATAGTTACTTGTTTTGCACCAGGCTCTTGAAAGATAAATTTGCCACCTTGCAATATGAAAGACGCACTCACAATCACCGTAAGAAGAAGTGACTGATGTAAGGTTAATAATTCCCCCAGTAATAGCCAAGCAAAAATGCCAGCAACAGCAGGAGTAACCGATAACAGAGGTAAGATCAATGCCATCCTGCCCAGTGCCAACGCTTGAATAAAGCTGACGCTACCAATAGCTGCAAGTACTCCGCTAATTAGCGCAGGTTTAAAATATTTCCAATCAGGTAGCTGCTTATCAACGAAACACCAATAACCAAGGTAGACTGGTAGCACAAGCAGACTCAACATCACTGACATCTGTGCCGCGCTATAATAGCTCGCTAGCCTTTT
>NZ_RCSQ01000159.1:0-18795 GCF_004103255.1 Pseudoalteromonas sp. PS5 | reverse complement strand
CAGACAGAATTGCCCTGCAGTAGGAGCTGCTTTACGCAGCGATCTTTAAAAACCCTCACACTTCTTGATATACACACCTGTCATTAAACTGCTCGGCGGGTAAACCACCTCCTACTACGCTGAATTACTCTGAAGTAGGAGCTGCTTTATGCAGCGATCTGTAGGCCTCTCACACTTCTTGATATACACACCTGTCATTAAACTATTAGCCCAGCAAAATCTACAAAAATTAATCAGCATAAGGGTAATGCACGTGACGCTGCTCTTGTAGTGTCATACCTAAATATTCAAATGTACCCACCAGCATCTCAGTAAATGGTGCTGGCGCTTGTGCCTGGCATGAAGTTGATAAGATCGAAAAATGTTTTTCGCGCAAGGCTCTTAATTCTGGTTTAAGCGCTTCAATATCCATAAAGTCCGTGATCCTATCAACAAATGCTTTCATCCTTGGCGTTACGGCATACCAATAAACAGGTGATGCAAAAATAATATGATCAAACCCGAGCACCCATCTAAATAGGTTTATAAAGTCATCATCGCTGTGAGAATGTTTGTAGCAATACTCCCCTATTTTGTAACGGTCTAGGTAGATAAGCTCGGCACTTTTTTCTTCTGCTAACGCTTTTGCTGATTGGTAAGTATTTCCATTTGGGTTTGAGCTTGAGTAAATAACGATTGTTTTCATAATGTTTAATTCCAGTTGCACTATTAATAAATTGGGTGCTACCTTAAAACCTCACCTTAAGTTGAGGTAAAGTACTATTTTATGAAAACTGAAAAATTATTAAGAGATGAGCCAAACTTGAGTGTTGGTAAGGTTGCAGCCAGAGCAGATGTTGCCGTTTCTGCATTACATTTTTACGAAAACAAAGGATTGATCCGCAGTTGGCGTAACAATGGTAATCAACGTCGCTACAAAAAAGATGTGCTACGTCGTATTGCCATTATTAAAGCTGGGCAGAAAATGGGGATCACCCTTGGTGAAATAAAAGATACGTTAGATACCTTGCCCGATTCAAGAACACCAACCAAAGAAGACTGGGCAAAATTATCAAAAGCATGGCAAGTGAAACTAGATGAAAAAATCGCCTATATGCAGCGCTTGCGTAGCTATGTGGACGGCTGTATTGGTTGTGGCTGTTTATCGATGAAGTCCTGCCCTATCTATAACCCAGGCGATATTGTTGCGACACAGGCCAATGGTGCCGTGTGGTTGGATGAGCCAGACAAAGCAAATAAAGCGAAATCTTGTTATGATAACGAAAACTAATAAATAGGACACAACAATGAAAAAAACTGCCTTGTGTATGGCACTTGCCATGGCAATGGGCCTAGCTGGCTGCACCGCGCCGTCTTCTTCTACAAAGACAGTAGCACTCACGGAAGAACAAACTGTGGTGAAAAACCAACAATTTGCTCAGTTTTCAGAGCAGTTTATTGACGAACTTTGGCAACAATATCCTGAAGCCTCCTTGTGGGCAGGTTTCGGTAAATATGACGACTTAATTACCATACCAACACAGGCTAGCCGCGACGCCAATGCTGCGTTTTCAAAAACACAGCTGGCAAAATTACAGCAATTCGACCTATCACAGCTTAGCAACAGTCAAAAAATCGACTATCACTTGATTGAAAATCGCCTACAGCGCGATATTTGGCACATCGAAACGTTTAAAAGCTGGCAGTGGAATCCTTCTTCTTACAATGTTTCCTATGGCTTTGCTACTATTTTGAACAGCCGCTTTAAGAGTGACGATGAAAAGTTAAAGCTGGTATTAAAGCGCCTTCAATATGTTCCCGCCTATTATGAAGCTGCACAGAGTAATATTCATAATCCAACCCTTGAATATACCCAACTTGCGATTTCACAAAACCAAGGGGCATTTAGCGTATTAAATGATGAGTTACTTGATAAATTAGCGACTTCATTGCTTAGGGCAGAAGATAAAGCACTATTCAAACAACGCTTTGCAGCTGCCAAATCAGCGATCAACGGCTATGTTTCTTTCCTCACTAACCTTGAAAAAGAGTTAAGTGAAAGCGGCAACGCGCGCTCCTTTAGAATTGGTGAAAAGTTATACGAAGAAAAGTTCGCATTTGATATACAGTCAGGGTATACAGCAAAACAAATGTATGAAAAAGCACTTGCTGATAAAGCCCGCATTACCGAGGAAATGGTGCAGATCACAGATCAGTTGTGGTCGAAATATTTTGCCGATACACCTCGCCCACAGTCAGACAGAGATGCCATTGCAACCCTTATCAAACATCTGTCAGTCAAACACGTTAAACGTGAGGATTTTGTATCTGAAATTAAGGCACAAATTCCAGAGCTTGAGCAGTTCGTGAAAGAAAAAGATTTAATCACGCTCGACCCTGAAAAGCCATTGGTTGTGCGTGAAACACCAGAATATATGCGTGGTTATGCTGGCGCCTCAATCAGTGCACCAGGACCGTATGACAAAAAAGAAAACACCTATTATAACGTCACTCCCCTTGACTCAATGAGTGAAGAACAAGCTGAGTCATACTTGCGTGAGTACAACCATTGGATCCTACAGATCCTCAATATTCATGAGGCAATACCGGGTCACTATACTCAGTTAGTTTACGCTAACGAATCCCCTTCTTTGATCAAGAGCCTTTTAGGTAATGGTGCCATGGTCGAAGGCTGGGCAGTTTATACTGAACGAATGATGTTAGAAGAAGGCTATGGCAATTTCGAGCCTGAAATGTGGTTAATGTACTACAAATGGAATCTGCGCGTTATCTGTAACACTATTTTAGATTATGACATCCAAGTCAATGGCATAGACAAAGAAGCGGGCTTAGACCTGTTAATGAATGGTGCTTTCCAAGAGCGCGCTGAAGCAGAAGGTAAATGGCGTCGCGCAACATTAAGTCAAGTACAGCTGACCAGCTATTACTCTGGCTATCGTGAGATTTACGACTTCCGTGAAGCACAGAAAAAGGAGCTTGGTGAAGCATTCGACCTTAAGGCGTTTCATGAAGAGTTTTTAAGCTTTGGCAGTGCCCCAGTGAAGTATATTCGTCAACTTATGACAAAATAATACCAATTTTCTTAATTAAGTGGTCTATTTTGAGGTGAGAAAATCTTGTCGATAACCCCGCTACCGCGTCCTGCTATCGCCAAGGTACCTACATCCGTGTAGGCAAGGCAAAAACTTTGCTATTTAGTTGTTCTAAATAAGAAGTTTTTAACGCCGTTAGCGTCAGATTTACTCCTTCAAATTGAACGAGTATTAAGTCAAATTGGTATAATTTCACCCAATAACACAAAAAATGCCGACCTCTCGGTCGGCATTTTTACGAGCAAATACAAATTAAACCTGCAGACTACTTCACTATTTTCATTTCATCTAATAGGTTTTGTGCATTGTCGACTTTGTCCATTACCCAAAGCATGTAACGCGAGTCAACGTGAATCGAACGGTTCAGGTTTTTATCATAATCCCAATCGCCAATAATGCTTTCATAAACACCGTCAAACAATAAACCAACCAATTCAGCTTTGCCATTTAACGTCGGCGAACCAGAGTTACCACCCGTTGTGTCAACATTAGAAAGGAAGTTTACCGGTACCGTGTTCATACCACCTGTATACTGGCCATACACTTTATCGCGGATCAACTGCTGCTGTTTTTTAGGTGCATTGAAAGGATCAACATCGGTGTTTTTAGCTAGCAGCCCCTCTAGAGAGGTAAACGGTGTAGCAACTAATCCATCTTGAGGTGAGTATCCACCTACTGTGCCGTAGGTAACTCTCAATGTGCTATTAGCATCAGCATAGACAGGCTTATTTTGAGACTTGTTGTAAGCAATGATTGCTTCCATAAGCGCAGGACGTGCAGCTTGCTGTTTACCGGCTAGCTCTTTTCCTTCATCTTCAATTTGCTTCATCACAGCAAAAATCGCTTTAGCATACTGCATAAATGGATCAGCGCTTTGATTGAGTTGTTCAAGATCTAAATCTAGCATCCATAGACGAACTTTCTCATCTGCCAACTTAGAGTTTGCATACATTTGATCAAGCAGTGCTTGATGATTTGCCTTATCGAAACCCTCTTCCAGTTGTAGTTGCTTGTCTACCTCTGCAATGCGTTTTTCTTTAGGAAGCGCAGCATACAGCTCCATAAAGTAAAGCATAATTGCTTTGTCTACGGTTTCGTCGTAACGACGTGTCATGCGCTCAAGACCTGCTTTGAGCTTTGGCATATCACGTTCTTGATAACCGCGCTCGCGCTCAGCATCAGGCTTTTGCTTTTCAACGGCAAGACGATATAACTTCCTTGCCGTCGCAATCATTTGTGAGCGGTGAATATACCCCACCATCATATCGCGTACATAGTTTTCTTGTGCTTGTGATACCAGTTGGCTCAGCTCAGTCAACACATCGCCGTATTTTGCTTTGCGCTCAGCATCGGCATTGATCCACGCGATAAGGTCACGCTCAAATTGTTGCTTAGCACTATACATACTGCCCTTTTTAAAACTCTCAATCATAGAGCCAAAGTTTTTGATGTAATTGTTATAGCTAGCAATCGTACTTTCATAAGCGATTAATGCTTGAGAGCCTTCTGGCGCGTTCTCTTTGATAAGCTCCACATACTTTGCGTTGTGTTTGCGCACCATTGGATAGACAGTGTTAAACACAAAGTCTACTTCTGAGGCAATACGATAACGATTAGTACGGCCCGGGTAACCGGTTACCATAACAAAGTCGCCTTCTTGCACACCTTTAGCACTCACACTTAAGAATGATTCAGGGTTATATGGTACGTTGTCTTTAGAAAACTCAGCAGGTTTGCCATCTTTTCCGACATAAGCACGATAGAATGCAAAATCACCAGTATGGCGAGGCCACATCCAGTTATCTATATCACCGCCGTATTTACCAACCCCCATCGCTGGCGTGTAGGCTAAGCGTACATCTTTAATCTCAAGTGATTTAATCAAGTAGTACTCAAGACCACCGTGGAAGGTATAAACATTACAACGATAATTTTCGTCTTGCTCACACTCAGAGACAAGCTGTTTACGTTTACTATCGATGGCGTCAAAGCGTGCTTTACCGGTCAAGGAATCAACACCCTCATTGACTTTGTCTGTGACGTTCGAGACTTCTTTCGTTACATAAATACGCGAACCTGGCGCTGCAGGTAGATCTTCGCTTGGTGTTTTCGCCAAGAAGCCGTTTTCTAAAATATTGTTGTCAGTCGTAGAGTTATATTGAATAGAGCCATACGCACAGTGGTGGTTAGTAACCACTAAGCCCTTAGGGGAAACAAATGACGCCGTACAGCCGCCAAGGCTGATCACCGCGTTCATAGGAAACTCAGTTAATTTAGAAATCGACTTAGGGTCAATCTCAAGTCCTTTAGACTTCAAGATAGATTCTAGCTCAGGTAGTTGATGTGGTTGCCACATGCCTTCATCGGCTGCAACGTACTGAGAAAAGGCCAACACCATGGCCGCGGAGATAGCTTTAATACGCATATTCCAATCCTAAATTGTTATATTATTTTAATTACGGTCGGTAATGTGACCTAAGATTATGCTAAATAGCAATTTATTTCGATAAAATTTGATAAACCGATGTAAACAAGCTTTCTGGGCTGGTGTTGCTAAATCCAGTTTTTTCTCGTATCAAATTTCATTGGCAAATCCAGCGGCTTCTCAAGTGCCTTAAATCCACCTGATGCTTTTAAACTTACTTTTTCTCATTTTAGCAACGCCTAATAATGCCAGTACTTTCATCCAAATTTAATGTCTTACCAGACACTAAATGAATGTTTGCATTTACCAAACTTTTTGCATCATTTACCCCTTATAAATGTTAGGATCGCCGCAATTGTCAGTAATGAGTCAAATTTATGCTTTCGTGTAACAACATCACTATGCAGTTTGGTGCAAAACCACTGTTTGAGAATATTTCCGTTAAGTTTGGTGACGGCAACCGCTACGGCCTAATAGGCGCTAACGGCTGCGGTAAATCCACCTTTATGAAAATCCTAAGCAAAGAGCTTGAACCAAGTGCAGGTAACGTAAACTACGATCCAAACGAGCGTATCGCTAAGCTAAATCAGGATCAATTTGCCTACGAGCAATATACGGTTGTAGACACAGTGATCATGGGTCACAAAGAGCTGTGGGAAATCAAACAAGAACGCGATCGCATTTACTCACTACCTGAGATGAGCGAAGAAGACGGTATGCGTGTTGCCGATCTTGAAACGCAATTTGCTGAAATGGATGGCTATTCCGCTGAAGCAAAAGCCGGTGAATTACTCCTCGGTGTTGGTATTCCAACTGAGCAACATTATGGCCTCATGTCTGAAGTTGCTCCGGGCTGGAAACTACGTGTGCTACTAGCACAAGTATTATTTGCAGAGCCAGATATCATGCTCCTAGACGAACCAACCAACAACTTGGATATCTATACCATCAAGTGGCTGGAAGATGTATTGAATCAGCGTGATTGTACTATGATCATCATCTCTCACGACCGTCACTTCCTAAACTCAGTGTGTACACACATGGCGGATATCGACTACGGTGAGCTGCGTATCTACTCTGGTAATTACGATGAGTACATGTTTGCAGCAACACAAGCTCGCGAGCGTCTGCTTTCAGATAACGCGAAGAAAAAGGCGCAAATTGCCGAGCTACAACAGTTTGTTTCGCGTTTCTCTGCAAACGCATCAAAAGCAAAACAAGCCACCTCTCGAGCTAAGCAAATTGACAAAATTCAGTTGGAAGAAGTTAAAGCGTCAAGCCGTCAAAACCCATTTATTCGCTTTGAGCAAGAAAAGCCACTATTTCGTAATGCCCTTGAACTTGAGTCTTTATCACAAGGTTACGAAGAGACGTTATTCTCAAACTTAAACGCACTGGTTGAAGTTGGTGAAAAGGTCGCGATTATCGGTGAAAACGGCGTGGGTAAAACCACCCTCCTCAACACCCTTGCCGGCCGTCAAGCGCCACTGTCAGGCGCGTATAAATGGTCAGAAAATGCCAACATAGGTTACTACGCGCAAGATCACGCTGACGAATTTGAAAAAGATCTCGACCTTTTCCAATGGATGGAACAGTGGCAACAGCCAGGCGATGATGAGCAAGTCGTACGCGGCTTCCTTGGTCGTATGCTGTTTTCTCAAAACGACATCAAAAAGTCTGTTAAGGTGATCTCAGGTGGTGAGCAAGGCCGTATGCTATTTGGCAAAATCATGATGCACAAGCCTAATATTCTGCTGATGGATGAGCCAACTAACCACATGGATATGGAGTCTATCGAGTCTCTAAACCTAGCATTAGAGCAGTACGAAGGCACACTATTCTTCGTCTCACATGACCGTCAGTTTGTATCTTCTCTTGCTACGCGTATTTGGGAAATCAAAGACGGACAGATCATTGATTTTCAAGGTACTTATGACGAATACCTTGCGAAAAAAGCAGCCGAAGCACTGTAAACCTATCCTGTTCAGGGCCGCTTACTGGCCCTGAACACG
Source organism: Pseudoalteromonas sp. PS5 (assembly GCF_004103255.1). NCBI lineage: Bacteria > Pseudomonadati > Pseudomonadota > Gammaproteobacteria > Alteromonadales > Pseudoalteromonadaceae > Pseudoalteromonas > Pseudoalteromonas sp. PS5. Next base: position 11,266 of record NZ_RCSQ01000159.1, on the reverse strand, counting down.
CCCCGATACCTTCCTATCATGGTGTATAGTTCTTATATATCAAATAAAAGCAGCTGAATTGTTCAATGCTCAAGCATAATACCAATTAGCATCAATGCTTGCTCAAAATAGACCTCTTAATTAGGATAATTGGTATCAGTCAGCGAATAGGCTTTATAAAAAATAAGCGCACCGAAGTGCGCTTCCAAGTTATTAACCTGAGATCAGGTTAACTAGGGACTGTTGTGCAATCGCACTCAAAACTATTTCACTCTACGTCTAAAACCCAGCGCACCTGCAAGTAATAAGAGACCCGCAAACATCGACCCACCAGAAGAGCCCGAATCTTGATCTGTTGACGGTTTGTCAGTAACTTGGTCAATCAAGGTATTCGCTTTTTGTGTTAATCCCGCAGCAGAGTTAGGATCGTCATCTAACACTGTAATTGCATTGAGTGTTACAAAATTAGCAGCACCTGGGTCTGTTTCAGTGTCTTTACACTGCTCATCGGTAAAGTTAACTAACGGCACATTCCCACAACGTGGAATTTGGGCGATGGCTTCTAGTACTTCCATACCGTCACCAATTACTTGACCAAACACGGTGTAGCCACCATTTTCTACATCTAAATTACTACTATTATCCTCTAAGTTTATAAACCACTGACTGGTCGCACTATCAGGTTTATAAGCCACCTTAGCCATTGCAATTGTGCCTTTGACATTTGACCACTTAGGTTCATTTTCAACCGCATTATAGGTTTCAATCGCATCAAGCGGAACTTTACCTTCATAAGTAAAGCCGCCACCTTGCACGACAAACTCGGGGATCACTCGGTGGATCACAGTATCAGAGTATCGTTCGTTGTTTACATACTGCAAAAAGTTTTCAACTGTCTTAGGAGTGCTTTGATCATATAGATTCACTTGAAAACTACCGTGTGAGGTCTGAAACTCAACAATTGTCGCGTTAGCAGTAACACTTCCTAGCATCGCTGAGGCGAGCAATAGCGTATTTAACTTGAACATACTTTTCCACTTAGTTATTTCATATTTATTTGCGTCTTAGAATAAAAATTAATTTTTAACGCGGCTAGCAAATCATTGTCGATGGTAACAATTAAAAACATTTACAGACGTAGGTTTACAAAAGCGACACAGCGACAACTAGGTAATTGTGCAGGTTTTAGTCAAACAAACGTATTTCACCGCATAACTCCTCTGAGTAGACGGTTTATACATGCAACTCTTAACCATTTTTTATATGATCCGCCCGATTATAATTCTAAATCCAGGACAACAAGTTTATGAGTAATTCCTCTGAGGCAACGATGGAGATGAACTCCGTCAGTAATAGCCGCTGGACAAAACATGATACCCACTGGGTATTGAGCTTATTTGGAACCGCTGTTGGAGCAGGTATTTTGTTCCTGCCAATCAATATTGGGATCGGTGGTTTTTGGCCACTTCTCATTATGACTGCCCTTGCTTTTCCAATGACCTATTTAGCGCATCGAGGGCTCGCTCGCTTTGTGCTTTCTTCAAAGCAAAAAAATGCTGATTTTACCGATGTAGTCGAAGAACACTTCGGCGCTGGTGCTGGCCGCTTAATTTCCCTACTCTACTTTTTCTCTATTTTCCCTATTTTGCTTATTTACGGTGTTGGTCTGACTAACACTGTCGATAGCTTTATTGTCAATCAGCTAGGGTTTGGATCCCCTTCACGTATTTTGCTGTCAGGTTTATTAGTGGCGGGCATGATTGCCATTATGCTAGGCGGTGAAAAGCTATTGCTCCGTGCTTTCGCTATTTTGGTTTACCCACTTGTTGGTGTACTTCTGTTTTTGTCACTGTATTTAGTACCTAACTGGCAAATGCCCGTAGTCAGTACACCAGATGTTGCCAGTTTAACGCAGTTATTGTGGTTATCTGTGCCGATCGTGGTGTTCTCCTTTAGTCACGCAGCGGCGATCTCAAGCTTTGCTAATGTGCAACGTCGCCATTACAAGAGTGAAGCGGTGCAAAAGTCTGAAGCCATCTTGCGTATCACCTCAATTATGTTGATTGTATTTGTCTTGCTGTTTGTATTTTCTTGCGTATTTTCATTAACGCCAGAGCAAATGGAAGCTGCAAAAGAATCAAACGTTTCCGTATTGTCTTACCTAGCCAACGTTTATAACAATCCATTTATTGCTATGCTTGGGCCACTGGTTGCGTTTATTGCCATCACCTCTTCATTCTTAGGTCATTTCTTAGGTGCTCGTGAGAGCTTCAATGGGCTGGCAACCAAACAAACTAACATGAGTTACAAAGTAGCTGACAAAGCGGGTATCGCATTTATGTTTGTTGCTATCTGGATTTGCTCAGTGCTTAACCCAAGTATTCTCGATATGATGGGCGCAATTTCAGGCCCTATCATTGCGATGATCTTGTTTATTATGCCGACTATAGCGGTGTTTAAAGTCCCTGCGCTACAAAAATACAAAAGCCATATTGGTACCTATTTCGTATTAATTGTGGGCTTATTGGCGGTTTCGGCATTGCTATATAACCTAAGCTTTGGCTAGTCACAGACATACCCAAAATTTTAGTAATATTGGGAGGCATCGCCTCCCGCTCCAACGCATCACCTCCATGGTAGTTAAGCGCAAATTGTGGTAGTTTTCAGTGTCTTAAAATGAACACTGCGACTGAACAATGAACTTTGACTTTGTGCCATCCACTAATGAAGAAATTGTAGCCTTAACACATCAGGTAGATGCGCTACCAGCGCAAGAGCAAACCTTGCTCTGCATTTTGGCCGTCGTTTACAAGCCAGTCTCAGCAATAAAACTCAAACGCCTAATACAGGCTCTTGTTAGTAAAGAAATTATTCCTAGCACTGAGTTTGAACAAGGAATAAGCCATAGCCAGATCATGAAATGGCGCGCTGACGGTTTAGTCACGTTTAATGAAGATGGCGTACAAATCAACCTAAAACTCGCGACCGGTTTAAGTCAAAAAGTCATGGCCGAGGGGCAGTTTTTACCCATACTCAATACTGCCGAAGAATTTATACCGGTTCTTAATGCTTATGAATGGGAAAGACAATTTGCTGATGAACAGCGCCTCATTCGCGATTTTTTATTTATAAATCAATTATCAAAAGCACGTGCGCAACTAGGGTTTAATAAAGACCCACAAGCCGTGTGCTATAAAACCAACCAAGTACTACTGCCACTTTATTTTTATCCGTTCTCGTTGGAGCGATTTATCACCCTCCCCGAAGATTTGCAGTACCAAGCATTTTCAACCTTGCTGTATACCTTAATACAAAGTGGCCAAAGTATTGCCTTTGCGCTAGACACGCTGGAACAGGTTGAGGCCAAAACACAAAACCCACCATTAACGGCACTATTAGCAGAATACCAACTGTACACATTACAGTTAGATGCCGCACAGAGTATGGTAACTCAACATCACAGCAGCTACGAGTTACAGATACGAGCTGCGATTGCTTTTTTGCAGCAAAGTGAAGATGCCGCCTCGGAGTTTACAGCAGCCCTTAAAGCGAAGGATAAAATCACCAAGCGTAAAAAGCAGTACTTAGGCAGAGCCCTTGGGTTATTTCATAAACTGGCATTACTACAACAAGCCAATAACCAAGATGCTGCGCTTTTTGAAGTGTTATCACTACAATTAGAGTATGAAAACCAAGACAATAAAGCTCCCTTTTGCAATTACTTTGCCAATAACGTCTTACTCTATTGCAGTGAAAGCCTCTCGCAAAATAACCCATACAGTAGCGCACATTTAAAGTACTCTGCTTTGAAGCAGTCGCACTATTTTGACTATTACATTGGCCGCTTACTTGACTGCTTTGCATACTTTTGGTGTAACAAGACTTTAGATGCAACGGCGCTTGAACACCTTGATGATTGCGTGAACGCTTTTGAACAGCTGTCGATGTCGCTTTTTGCTCAGCTTGCTAAACAACTGCAACTTGCTCAGCATGGAGAGTTTCAGCCACTGACAAATGCTCTCAACATTAACCTCAGTACGCTTGTGGCTAAAAAGTCACCGTGGGATTTGGCGCTTGATAAACTTATCGCATTAAACCCAAGCAGTAACGCCACTCAAGCGGCCGATACGCAATACCGACTGATCTGGCAGCTTAGGCAAGGTCGCTTTGATATTGAATTTTTAGCCAGAGAACAAAAACGGGGAAAAACCGGCTGGGGCAAGGGTAAGCCTTTACCTTGTAAGCAACTTAAACAGCATCCTGAACGCTTCAGTTACATAAGCCAATCAGATAAAAAACTCATTGAGGCTATCGCATTGCAAGCCAGTTATGGCTACAGCAGCAAGTCTGATTATGTACTGGCAGGGATCCCAGCTTTAAGAGCTGCGGTTGGCGCAACAAACCTCTATCATGAGGACGACTTAACGCAGCCTATTACCATAACCGAGCAGACCCCTGAATTGCACATTCGTCAGCACGGTGATGAGCTTTTACTTTCAGTGCCAAATCTACCGAGTTATTTTACCCAGCCGCAAAGCTACTCATTTGTCCAGCATGACGAACATCAGTATACGTTTATTGTATTTAATCAATCACATATACAAGTCGCTGAAATCATTGGCGAATCAGGGTTAAGTGTACCTGTTAGTGCAAAACAAAAAGTGCTGTCGAGTATTAAAGCCATTGCCCCTTACCTGAATGTTCAGTCAGATTTAGCCGACATTGACACAGGTCTTGATGCCATTGCAGCGCAATCCACGCTCGTTATCAATATTCAACCTTATCATCAAGGTTTAGATTTTCATTGCGTGGTGATGCCGTTTGGTGAAAAAGGCCCTGTTTTCCACCCTGGTCATGGTACTGCCACGGTTAGTGCAGAAATCGACGGCAAACGCTTGTCTACCACCCGAGATCTCCTGCTTGAGCAACAAGGGCTTGATGAGCTTGACACCCATTGTCCGTTGTTTTTAGAAATGATTGACAACCGCCTCAGCTTGGCGCAAATGGATGAAGCACTGGAGGTATTGCAAGAGCTTGAGATGGTAGTCAACCAAGATCCTTGCCCTATGCAACTCAGGCTAAGGTGGCCAAAAGGTAAAAAAGTCCGTCTCAGTAACAAGCTTGAAAGCCAACATTTGCAACTGGCTATGACCAAGAAAAACGAATGGTTTGATATTACCGGCGAGCTGCAAGTAAATAATGACCAAGTGATTGAACTAAAAACACTACTCAAGATGGTTGCTACCAGTAATGGCCGTTTTATTGCACTGGACAGTGAGCAGGTCATTGCCCTTTCAAGTGAACTAAAGTCTCAACTTGATAAGCTCAATCATGCCACCGAAGGCGGTAAATTCCATTCACTTGCTACGCCTTTGATTGCTGAAGCCACCACCGGCATGCGCATGAAAACCTTACCTGCATGGGAAGAGCAAAATGATAAAATGCACCAAGCCGTGGCGTTAACTGTGCAGCTACCATCAACATTACAGGCCAAGCTTAGAGACTATCAACAAGCAGGATTTGACTGGGCCATGCGACTCGCCCATTGGGGCGCTGGCGCGTGTCTTGCCGATGACATGGGGCTTGGCAAAACCATCCAAGCACTAGCGGTAATATTGGCTCGTGCACATAAAGGGCCTACGTTAATAATTGCTCCCACCTCGGTTTGTTTTAATTGGCAGCAAGAAATTCAAAAGTTTGCACCAACGTTGTCGGTAAAAGTATTTGCCGACTCTGCAAATTCAGAGGCCAGAGCACAACTGCTCAGTGATCTGCAGCCACTGGACTGTGTCATTTTAAGCTACGGCTTATTACAGCGCGAAGTTGACATATTAAAGCCCATTGCATTTGAAACGATTGTCGCTGATGAAGCCCAGGCACTGAAGAACCCACTTGCAAAGCGCACTCAGGCAGCATGTGCACTTAAAGGCAAATTTAAACTTATTACCACAGGGACACCAATCGAAAACAACCTTACCGAGCTGTGGTCACTATTTAGGTTTGTAAACCCGGGACTACTTGGCAACCTGAAGCGTTTTAGCGAAAAGTTTTCTGCGCCAATTGAAAATGCAAATGAGGACAAAGTCGCAGCGCACCGAGCTCGCAAAGGATTAAAACACCTGATCCAACCGTTTATTTTACGTCGCATGAAGCACCAGGTCTTAACAGAGCTACCACCACGGACGGAGATAAATGTAGCGGTTCAGTTAAGCCAAGAAGAGCAAACCTTTTATGAAGCGCTTAGGCAAAACGCCATTGATGAAATCTCCCAGTCCGCGCAACAAGATAGCGCCAATGAGCAGCGCTTTAAAATGTTGGCAGCGCTTACTCGTTTACGCCAAGCCTGTTGTCATCCAAAACTCTTATTGGCTGAAAGCCAAGTCGCCAGTGCCAAATTAGCGGCATTAGATGAATTACTAACAGAGCTACAAGAAAATAATCACAAGGCGCTCATTTTTAGCCAGTTTGTTGGTCATTTACAGCTGATCAAAAGTCACCTTGAAAAACGTGGTATTCGCTTTCAATATTTGGATGGCAGTACCCCTCCGAAGGCGCGACAACAGGCGGTCAACGCCTTTCAAAAAGGTGAAGGCGAGGTATTCCTAATTAGTCTTAAAGCAGGCGGCTCTGGCCTGAACCTTACCGCAGCGGATTATGTCATTCACATGGATCCTTGGTGGAATCCAGCGGTTGAGGAGCAAGCTTCAGATCGTGTTCATCGCATGGGACAAACGCGCCCTGTCACGATATATCGCTTAATCGCTAAAGGAACTATTGAGGAGCAAATTGTTGAGCTGCATCATCATAAAAAAAGATCTAGCAGATCAACTGCTAGCCAATACAGACAAAGTGATGAAGCTCGATGTCAACGATGTGCTGTCGATGCTTAAGGAGACGCTGTAGTACAGATCTCTGGCGCTCGATACGGTAATTCCAACAAATCAAAGTAGTTCTGACCAAGCGCGATACGACGAAAAGCATTATCGTCAAGGCTGGCCAAAACACGACTGTTAATGTCCACTTCCTCTTTGTAGTCAGCAAAACGTTTGTTTTTGCTGGCAACAAAGTCACTCCCCGGTAAAAAACGCTCAGCATGGGCATTGATAAACTCAACATATTGGCTGTTGACGGTTGGAAAGCTAAAATAATAGTCGTACAAAATTCGCCAAGAAAGATCCACTTTAAGATTTTTATAGCGGGCAAACAGCTTCTGCATGGTGCGAATATGTAAGCTGGGGTCAATATGGCTTAGCTCTTTTGATACGCCCATGTGCATCCAGATGATGTCGTTATCAGGGTAGCGCGTTAATACTTCCTCAAGTAACGGTAAGTAGCGAAGCGGCGCCTCGTTATCGCCCAAATCGGCATGCAGTGCCAGCGGAGTATTTTTCTCTTGTAGCACTTGCATAAATGGCTGCCACTTAGCGATAGTATCCAGACTTACTGCTTGATGACCGTTACCAAAGTGTGCGGCTTTCACCATATTAACCTCTCCCATCCAACGAAATAGATCACCAAATTCTTCCTCAAGCAGCGCCATATTGGTCAGTATCGTGTCTGGTTTATGGAGATCAGCAAAGGTCATTGATAGGGTTAGATGTACTTTATCTGCCCCATGTTTTACATAGTTATTGGCATTTTTAATATCATTTTCAATACTTGGTGCGATGACATGTGTGTAGCACCCTCGCTCACCAACACATCCTGATTTGCGTGTATAGATTTGGCCAATACCATACACATTGACAAACAACACCCCAGCACGCTCCGCCCAGTTAACCAATTTATTAAAAGGGACAGCGTCGCCGCGAAACGGCTGAAAATGATGGTGGCTATCAACGACAAAATAATTAGACTGACGCTGTCTGTTATAACACTGACTATTCTCTGGGCTAAACATTGCTAAGCTGCGCGCACTTGTTGCCGATATGGTTTCACAGCTGCTGAGCAAAAAAGCACCCCCCATCGCTATAAGCATTTGTTTTATATTCATTTGGCTAACTTCATATTCCCTACCAAGGTACCTTCGCGCAGATCATATCTTTATACATAACCCAGTCTCCCATCAAGCTATATAACGGATATTGGAACGTCGCGGGTTTATTCTTTTCAAAAAAGAAGTGACCAATCCAAGCAAAACCATACCCCGCAACAGGCAACAACCAAAGCAACGACCACTGCGCGGAAAGAATGATATAGAACAGCAGCACTAGCACCACAGTTGAACCGACAAAATGGAGCCTGCGGCAGATTTTGTTTTTATGCTCAGAGAGATAATAAGGATAAAATGATGCAAAAGAATTGAACTCTTTGTTATTGTTTTTAGTCATCTATATGTATTATTCGTTATTTGACCGTATTGCTCAGCATAGTGCAAAGCAATTACATTGAAAACAAAAAGGATTGGGCGTGGCAACAGGCTCAGAATAATTATGTTGAAACCCATATTAATATTTTCTGCCACTTTGCTATTAGCAGCTTGTAATGACACCACTTCAACCACTGATCCGCAGGCAAGTATGAATTCACAGCGCAACATTCAATGTAGTGTCGCAAAAGGTAACGACGCAACCATGAGCTATCCGGTCAAATTCACCTTTACCAACTTAGGGAACGAAGATGCTAAGTTCCTTATTTGGCATACCCCGTTTGAAGGATGGTGGAGTCAATTTTTAGTAGTAGAGCAAAATGGTAAAAAGCTCAATTATCAAGGTCCAATGGCCAAACGCCTCACGCCAGAGGCAAACGAGTTTTTGACACTTACTGCGGGACAAAGCAAAAGCGTAGAGCTGGACTTAACGCTCGCCTATGAGATAAATACCGCACAACCTATCGCTATCACCTACAATAACCAGCTTAGCCATCCCCTCGCACTCACAGCAAGCTGCAACAAGGTGCTATAAACTTAGCCCGAGTCTAGATTAATAAAAATGCAGCGGCCGTACGGAAAATAGAAGAGCGACCCCTTGTGGGAGCGACTTTACGTGGCGATCCTTCTCGACCACACAGCGCGCTCATACAAACACAATCTAAAGCTGGAAGTCATATGTACTGTGCACACAACCCCTTCTGGGAGCGACTTTACGTGGCGATCCTTCTCGACCACACAGCGCGCTCATACAAACACAATCTAAAGCTGTAAGCATATTTGCTGTGCACACAACCCCGTGTAGGAGCGACTTTACGTCGCGATCTCTTCTCGACCACACTGCACGCTCATGCAGACACAATCTAAAGCTGTAAGCATATTTGCTGTGCACACAACCCCGTGTAGGAGCGACTTTACGTCGCGATCCTTCTCGACCACACAGCCCGCTCATACAAACACAATATAAAGCTGGAAGCATATGTACTGTGGGAGCGACTTTACGTCGCGATCCTTCTCGACCACACAGTCCGCTCATACAAACACAATCTAAAACTGGAAGCATATGTACTGCACACACAACCCCTTGTGGGAGCGACTTTACGCCGCGATCTCTTTCCCCAAAACCATCAAGGCCTTGATATTTGAATAACCACCCGACGGTTTTTACCACGACCAATGGCACTATCATTGGTGTCCACATGACGCTTTTCACCAAAACCATCTGTCATAATCTTATCCTCTGCCACCCCAAGGCTTGCCATATAAGACTTTATCGCCTCCGCTCGCCTTTTTGACAGTCGCAAATTGGTGTCTCTACCGCCATAGCTATCACTGTATGCAGAAATATAAATTTGTTCAATTTTAGGGTCGTTTTTAAGGTACTCACCTATCATATCCAAACGTTGTCGAGATGATTTTGTTAACTCACTGGAATTCTTTTTATAATTCATCACAGTAAATGCAATGTCTTCAAAACTATAGGGCAGTAAATTGTCTCGACACTGCAAAAATGCCCAATAGGCTTGCTTAAAATTGACTGACGACAGTGCCACAGACACTTTGTCTACATCATTGTGCCAATCTTTATAATAAAACGTGGGAAAATACCCCTTTTCAAGCTCCGTTAACAGCTCCCACGCCATATCATTGTCCAGCTCACCATCAAACTTTTTCAGTAACTTCATCTGCCCAATGCTTCTTGCAGGCTTACCGGCTCGCCACAACGGCGGCACCGACTCAAGGCCAGCAAAGTCGTAACTTTCAGGGCGCACTACCATATCAAGATTAAACGTTAAGTCTTTATTTTTACTGGCATGGCTGGAAAAAATAGCTTCACCATAATACGGAACTTCATGGTTTAACGCACAGCTCAAGCGGTTGGTTTGGTCAACTTGCCAATGGGATGCGTCTGCCTCGGCAGCATATTGCCGCATCGCAGCATCAGCATTAAGCGTCACGGCGCACAGGGATAAACTTATCCAACTCGCTGATTTATAAAACTTAATCACTTAATACCTCACTACATTCACTCATTAGTATGCCATTACGGTGTGCCAATTTTGTGTGAACCGCAATACTAAACCATTATCTACAAATCAAAAGCAATAAATATACCACTTTGAACCCTTGCAAGTCGCTCGCATCTTGCCGAGGTATCAGTATAATAGGCCGCTCAATTTCACAAACCAAGAAGATTATGTCTGATACCGAGCAAACGCTATTTTCAAAACGCTTTCGCGGCTTCTTTCCTGTAGTTATCGACGTGGAAACCGCAGGCTTTAATAAAGATACTGACGCCCTACTAGAAATCGCAGTCAGTATGCTAAAAATGGATGATAACGGCATATTAAGTTTAGATCAGACGGTACATTTTCATGTCGCACCTTTTGAAGGGGCTAATATTGAAAAATCAGCAATAGAGTTTAATGGTATAGATCCATTCTCACCGCTTAGGGGCGCAGTTGCTGAAGATGAAGTTATCAAAGAAATCTGTAAAGCTGTTCGCAAAGCACAAAAAGCAGCAGGCTGCCAGCGCTCTGTTGTTGTCGCTCATAATGCCGCTTTTGACCATGGCTTTTTAAATGCCGCAATTGAGCGCAATAATATAAAACGCACACCCTTTCACCCTTTTGTAAGCTTTGACACAACTTCGCTTGCTGGACTGGCGCTTGGACAAACTGTCCTTGCCAAAGCTTGCCGTACCGCAGGGATCGAATTTGACAATAGCCAAGCTCATAGCGCTTTATATGATACTGAACGCACCGCTGAGCTATTTTGTTATATCGTGAATAAATGGCAGGCATTAGGTGGTTGGCCGCTACCAGAGCCTGAAGAAGAAGAAGGCCAAACAGAACAGTAATACCAATTAAACTTAATACTTGCTCAATTTGAAGGAGTCAATCTGACGCTAACGGCGTT
>NZ_RCSQ01000158.1:0-7114 GCF_004103255.1 Pseudoalteromonas sp. PS5 | reverse complement strand
AAAAAACCCAAAAAGATCAAAAATCAAACAATTCAACATTTTAAAATAAAAAATAATTAATATTTAAAAAAACTCGAAATAAAAATTAAAAAATAAAGGTTAAATAAATTAAATACCCACAACCAGCATGTTAAAAAAAAGATCAACCAAAAATATACGAACAAAAATATTGATATAATCTAATTAATTAAATAATATACCCACCTCATTTTATGCCCCTATTGTTTGTAGGGGTTTCAGTTCGTATTATTTTAATTAGGGAAGGAAAAATGCGTTCATTTATCAAACAAAACATTTCTACAAAATCTCTTCTAGCTTGTGCAATATCACTTGCACTTATCGGCTGTGGTGGTAGTGACAACGACAATAACACGAACTCACAAATAGATAATGGTAACAGTGGAAGTGTTGATAATGATGCCAAGGTTGGTACAAAAACTATCACCGCAATCGATGGTTACCTAATCAATGCTGTAATTTGTAATGACACTAACAATAACTTAGTGTGTGAAGACGAAGAAGTACTGAAAACACAAAATAGTAAAGGCGAAACTGTTGACCTAGTAACCAATGCTAATGGTCAAGTTGTGGTTACTGAAAATGTCAATGTCTTAGTTAAAGCTGTTGCAGGACAAACAGTTGATGCAGATACCAATGAGGTAATTACGCAAGGTTATACCCTCGCCTCTCATTCCGATTCAGATATCGTATCTCCATTTTCAACACTTGCATCTTTAAATAGCATGAGTATGGAAGCTCTAGCAGATCATATTGATGTAGATGCTGATGTTATTAAATCAGACTTTGTCGCAGCAAAAGCAGTTCAAAAAACTTCAGAAGATGCGAAAGAAGCTCACCTAGTAGCCCGTTCTGTAGTTCGTTTACTACCTGAAGACTTATCTCAGCTGCATGGTAACGCTTCACACAACGAAGCTCTATTAAGTGACACAGTTACTATTTCTAACATTGCAGATGATGTGGCACTTGACAATATCGATAACCTTATCATCGAAAAAGATGAAAGCGGGTTTGTTGTTTCTGATACCACAAAAAATGATAATGACGAAGTCACTCCTGAGCCGGAACCGGCTCCAGCCACTTTACAGACGATTTTAGAGCAAGGTAACGGTCAATGGTACTCTGGTTCATTTAATAGTGAGCTACTAAATGATGAAACTGTTGAGCTATTCACTTTCACTAATGGCACGCTCTCAGTAGGTGCAAGCACATTTAGCTATACAATCGAAGGCAACACAATTATTGCTGAAGGTGAAAAGACCCATATCATTTACTCTTCTGACTCCCTAATTTTGGGACTAGATCCAGAAGCACAGGATATGGTCTTCTTTGCAAAACATTATGATTTAAGCCGAGAAAATGCAGCTGCATTTTCCGCTGAAGCCCTATCAAATCAAACACTTTATGCTGTAATGGATGATAATGCTTCTGGCTACCAATCGCCTGAGCCAATGCTTATTAAACAAACGTTTAAATCTGAGGGTAAAGTCGTTTTTGAGTCCATGCTTAACAACGAAAGCTTTGAAGGTACGTGGAGCGTGAATGACGCTGGCGTATTGACTGTAGTCTCGGTTGATGAAGGCAATACAAAGACTGAGCATTACTATCGTAGTAAAAGCACTGCTGATGTATATTTAGTTAGAGCAGAGTTAAACCATACTTTACCAATGGTTGTCACTACAAATTACGAAACAGCTAAAGCGATTTTTGATAAGTTTGTATTTTAATTAAGCTCATCAGTATTCCTTACTAAGCACTAGCCAAAAGGCATCCTTAGTTTGACGACCCTTTTTTTACGGGGTCTACTAGCTTATACTTAACCTGACAGTCACCACTTTGAAACGGTGTCTGTCAGTTTCCGTAGGTAATTACACCAATACACTTTCAGAGTGCACAGCAGCTACCCCTAACTGGTTCGAGAAGCAAGTCATAATATCTCTGTCACTACTTTTCATCAGTCAAGAGTAACTCTGACGACCATTGCCTTTCCGCTCTCGATAACTCGCAGACTGTTTTCTCAGTTTGACATAATCACTATCGAATATCGATGTGAGTTAAGACGCAATGTTACTTCAATGATTGCACACATCCACTGTTTTTCTAAGTCTCTTTAAAATGGCATGACTAATAAAACTATTAAGGGTCTCGCTTTTATTCTTTTGTCAGTGGGCAAAAATGCCAACACAGCGAACTTACCTGTTAGATTAACCGTCTAACTCATCCCAAAAATTAGCCTTCCTGTTGTGTTGAAAGTCATCGAGTGTTTGGTAGCTATTAGAACCAACTGAGCCATAATACATCTCTAAATTACACAGTGTTTTAAACGACAGGTGATGCGCTTTGATATTAAAACATACAGTTTCAATATCTAATTCCTTCCATTTAGCAAGTAATGATTTGTGAATAAAGAAAGTGTCAGAGTGCCTTTTTAATAACATTCGAATAATAAGCCGTTTGGACACTGGAATATTTTCAAATCGCAACCTTGCACGCTCATGAAAAAAAAACTTTATGAAACGACAGCGCGGTAAAACCCGTTCTTTCATCTCCGGCGGCATCAACAATGGTTGCAGAAGTTCGAGTCACCCCTAAAATAGGAGAAAATTCCACCCCTTCTAAAAGATCGTTGCGGAGCATTAGAGAGCTATCTCCCCAGCAACTAGATATTTCTGGTAACCTAAGCGGTTGATGTCCCAGCGACTGCTTTATATATCCAGCTTTATCGGTTTCACAATCCACGCCAAAGCGCATAGGCTCATCCCCTAAGTAAAGCTGAGGCACTTGTTCACCCTCATCTACAATAGGTCGCCATATAAAGTCGTATTCACTCAACCACATATCAGGATCATCTTCTGGCCCATAAACCTCACCGAAGCGAATTAATTGTAATGGTAAGTATTCACTAAGGATCCCTTGTAAATCATTCATCGCCTCACTCCTCAGCGCAAACTTGATACTTTTTCAGCAAGTGTCGTATAAAATGCCTGCCATGTTTCTATCCAATCATCCGTAAGCTCATCAACATTAAGCTCTGGATCATGTCGCATCTCAAAATCTGCATTACCATTTGTGAGGTAATGATCAAAGAATAACTGTTCCGCAACTTTCTTTAAGACCCTATTACCTCTTGTCTTATGACTACACAATAGTTTGATAAGACGCAGCTGCACCTGTTCATCTGGCTCTACCAATATTTGTGGTAAAATACGAGTACTATATTTACTGTAATTTTCAATGTGGAGGTCGTACTTTTTAGTGTCAGAATAGTGACCAAAATAACGCTGGAATTCAGAGAAGATAATGACACCTGATAAATAATCAGTAACCGCTTTTTGTAATGTTTTAGCCCGAGCTTGGTAACTTTCAAATTGCTCAGCCAGAACAGTAAGCTTATCCAGATCAACTTGATTATCCAAAATAATATAGTGACTAGCCCAAGAAATGCTATTTGACCCAGAGCAGAATGTGACCCCATCTGTTTTAGCAACAAGTATCAATGATTCAACATCATATAAAAATATCACAAAGTTTACGTCGTTTTTGATGGTTAGTACTTGTTGATGTAGTGAAACTGGTAACTCAAATTTTTCAGGTAAAAATTCAATATGATCACTAAACAGCAGCTCTTTTTGATTAAAGTAAGTAGCAATAAAGTCATCATCAAAATATAAAGTTGAACTAATCAATGCTTCAATCATGTTTTCACGCTGGTAAATCAAGGGTGTTGTCACTTTCGGCGCTAAGCGATAGACGTCAAGATAAAAATAGTCTCTCGTGGCTGGCGTCACTTTAGCCAGCGCTTTATCCCACCTTTCTCGGTCTGACTTTTTCATTTTGACGTACTGCTTAACCAGCTTCTCATACCATTGAATGTCATAACCCTGCGCTAGTCGAACTTCAAATGTCAATAAGTCATATGCATCAACATTCACTTGCTGTAAATTAGCCAAGATTTGCTTCTTTTGTTCTGGTTCACCAAATGAACCAAAACGCTTCAATTGCAGCCCAATGAAGCAACTCAAGGATGCTTGTGGCGCTATTTTCAGCGCCATTGCAATTACTTTTCTAGTAATAATGTTTGGCTCACTTAATTCAAGCCAATAACAACTAGCAAGCACAGCTTGAAAATCACTAATACTACTAAACAATTGGGTATGTGGTTGTGCTGTATGCTCTGTCTTATGCGCATCTAGTCCAGTATCAGGCGCGAGATTTTTAGCTAATCGATCGATACACTCGGTATCAATACCTTGTTTTTCAGAGGTTAACCAAGCAACAAAAGATTCTGGTAATTTACAATCATGCGCTATGTCCTCTTCAATTTTTTTAAGTACTTGCTTGATTAATGACTCATTAATTAACTGCCTTAATGCTTGAGTGCTCTCGTCATTTATCGCAGATAATTTATCTTGATAGAGTAAAATACATGCTAGTAATAGCCGGCTTGATGGTTCTGTTCCCAGCCAATTTTCGGGGTTTACAGCTTGCCGATTACTTTTGAAAAGTTTTGTAATTTCGCACCACTGTCGATACGAAGCAAAATGGTAGTCTTCTAACTTATCGAGCAGTTCCAAAATTTGTTGTTTTAATTTTTCAGAGACACCGTCTGTGGATATTTCGATCTCTTGAATAAAGCGAGCTTGATAAGCTTCTGCGCTCAGGCATGCGGTGTCCTCATCTTCAACGAGTAATTCGTAGAAATCATCAGACCATGATTGCTGATCGAAAAGGTGATAAAAAATATCCAATATACGTAAGAAACAAGCCTGTTTTGCTTCTTTTTTACTTTCGCTCTCTAATAACTCCTCAGTAAGTTCACTTATCGCTCGATAAAAATATTGCTGAATTTCATTTTGCTCTACAATAGTGCTATGGCGAAGCGTTGACATAATATAATTATAAAATTCAGGTGCATATCGACATGCATGAGGCAACAGCAAAACATGGTCAAGATCAAGCAACGCATGTGACCGAACTAATTGCTCCTTCCCTTTCCCAGTTTTTACATATGCCCATAATGCGGAACCAGATGGAAGGGATTCTATAAATATTTTCACTATCGATAGGGTTGGCGTGATTTCAAACCCTAACTGACGTTCGTCCTGACAGCCAAAGCCGAAGAACTTAGCCACACTTGCGAAAAAGCCATCACGTGTTTTTTTTTCAGCGTTATCAACTGAAGAAGTCTGCTGCTCCGGTTGTTGGTAATCTGCAATTCCAGGCCAATTGGCTTTATCACGGAAGTCATTTAACGCGGCCCCAACATTATCAGAACTATTTTCAATTAACCCTTGAAGTTGCTGAGTACACCACCGAAATGTTTCTTTGGGATTTGATAAACAATTATGGCGAAACACAGATAAAAACGTCGTAATATCAGCGCTGACAGCAACAGCTACTACTTCATCAACAAATACTTGTATCGTTGTCGGATCACAATAACAAAGGAAAAAGTGTGTATTTTCTGATACCGCGAGGATATCAGAGTGTGAGATCCCTTCAGCTTGAAGAATATTATGCAGGGTATTATGACACCATTGCACGGTATGATTTGTAGTAATAAATACTAAACAAGGGTCGTCATAGCTATCTAACTTTTGAAATTGAAGCCGAACAGCTTCGGTAAACACCGGGGGGTCAAAAACGCATTCCATCGACATAGATACTCGAATATTTTAAGTAATAGACCGTATAAATACACAGGCAATATAAAGAGAATCGCGATTATACACATAACAAAAGTCGCAGTAAAAGTTAGAATACCGATACTTTTGGATTGTATTGAACTCGATTCCCCAAGTACTAACTTTCACATAAAGTGGCGATAAATCCTAAGTTTGAGGAGCGTACTTGTGAGCTATCATTAGAATTGCTGTTTCTAACTAACTGAGCTGCGTATAATTAATGCCTTTTTAGCAGCCAGTTTTAGCGCTAACTGAGTTGAATTCACTTCCAATAGACAGCCCCCAGGATGTAGGTACCTTAGCGAGAGCAGGACGCGGGAGCGGTGTTTTCCCTATAACTCTCTGGCTAGACAAGGAAAAAACTAAGTTGTGCTTTAGCAACAATAAGTTGGAATATTCTTATCCAAACCTCAGGCTAAATAAAGTGAATATATTTTTCGTAGCCCTAATGAGGTTATCACTAGGGCAATAAATTTAGAAAGTGCGTTATGCTATTGTTGGTGAATAACTGAAGTTTTTATTAAATCACCTCAGTCACATCAACTAAACTGTCGATACACTCTTTGACAGCTGCTCTTGTTGCCTGCTTACGTTCACCATTTTGAATAAACTCTTCTAGTGTAACGTCATTGCTATTATCACTATCCATCTCAGCGAAACGTATTTCTTGACGAGTGGCCAACGCCTGTGCAATTTCATCAACACTAATCGCACCACTATCATCAGAATCTAATTGAGCAAACTTTTCTTCTGGTGATGCAAATTTATCGCTACTCGGTACGACGATAAGGCTTGCTTCATCTGCATCTTTTAATGCTTGTACACATTGCACTATTTCGGTCGCATACGTAGATAAGTCATGCGAATGACGCTGCTTTGCAAGGTATTCCGTCAGGTCAATACTTGCGTTACCATCAAGATCTGCACGCGCTAACTTTTTTTCAGCTTTAGTCTGTTCATTACCCTGTAATTCATCAAGGATCAGCGTACCACTCTGATCTAAATCGAGTTTGCTAAATACAATTTCAGGTGCTTTTTTATGGTTCCTATCACTTTTTCTTGCCTCAACTTGTGCGCTTAAAGTTAATGTAGTTAACACAGCCGCCGAAATAGCAATATTACGTATTGAGTTATTCATGCTCTACCTCTTTTGGGTTAAATAATCTGCGTCCAAACTAAAAAGCTCATTCAGTTAAGGCCGCGATATGTTAGGTTCAATAATAAGATGGTAGGGAAATGTGCAAAGAATATGGAATTCTATATTTAATTTGTGACGTGAAGTGAATCAAAAGCAATATGGCTTCAGGGAAATATAAACCCAGTTATATATGGGTTCCTAGACGATTTAAGCCATACGTTCTTACAATAGCTCGTTAATGATAAGTATCTCACAACTCAAGTTTATACCAATT